>JAOPZG010000243.1 GCA_025964215.1 Conexibacter sp. | reverse complement strand
TCAGCGCGTTCGCGCCGACGAGCTGGATCGCGACTGACACGCCCGCGGCGGTCACGAACGTCACGGTGGCTCCGAACGCGGAGATCGACGCCTCCGGCTGGGCGGGCAGGCGCTGCTCGCGGGCCTGCACGGTGACCGGCCACGTCCACGGGATCCACGTCCCGGTGATGTCGATCCAGTGGGTGAGGACGTCGACGATCGCGAAGTCGCCGGTCGCGTCCAGCGGGCCGCCGGCCTGCGCGGCGAGGTCGAGCTCGACGACGTGGCTGACGGCGCGGACCTCGCCGATCCGTCCGTCGCGCACCAGCCGGCCCGCGATCCGCCACGCGGCGGCCCAGCGGGCGTTGACGTTGACGGCGAGCGTCAGGCCGGCGCGCTGCGCCCGGTCGACGAGCGCGGCCGCCTCGTCGAGGTCGAGCGCGAACGGCTTCTGGGCCAGGACGTGCTTGCCGGCGTCCAGCGCGCGGGCGACGATCGCCGGCCGGACCGCCGCGGGCGTCGCGACGTCGACCACCACGACAGCGTCGTCGGCCAGCAGCGCGTCGAGGTCCTCATAGGTGCGCAGGCCGAGTTCGGTGGCGCGCGCCGTCGCCTCCGGCGACGGGTCGAAGACCCCGGTGATCGGGATCCCGTGCGCGCGGTAGACGGCCAGGTGCTCGTTGGCGGCGATCGCGCCGAAGCCGGCGATCGCCACGCCCGGCACGGGGTCGGGGACCGCGCGCGGCGCCAGCCACGCCGGGTCCGGCCACGGCGCGGCGCCCGTGGCGGCGCTCATGCGAGGCCGGGGCCCGGGACGTCGACCTCGACGGCCTCGACGCGCCCCTCCGACGGCCGCGCCGGCGGGCGCGTGGGGTCGAGTGGGTCGAAGTCCAGGTCGGCGGTCCCGATGAACAGCGTGCGGCCGTCGGGGCCGCCGAGCTCGGCGCTCATGCAGTGGCGGTCGCCGATGACGACGCGGTCGGTGATCGTGCCGCCGGGCAGCACGCGGCAGACCTCGCCCTGGATCGGGCAGCCGGCCCAGACCGCGCCCTCGGCGTCGAGGCAGAGGCCGTCGGGCTGGCGGTCGCCGAGGTCGGCGAACAGCGTGCGGTCCGACAGCGTGCCGTCGTCCGCGATCCGGAACCGCGCGATCCGGCCCGAGAACGTCTCGGCGACGATCAGCGACGAGCCGTCGGCGGTGATGACCATGCCGTTGGGGAAGTCCAGGCCCTCGGCCACGACGCGCGGCTCGCCGTCGGCGACCAGCACGATCTCGCCCGGCGTGGGCGCCTCGCCGCCGAGGTAGTCGTAGCCGAAGTCGCCGACGTAGGCGCGACCGCGGTCGTCGACGACCATGTCGTTGAGGTCGCTGCCGACGACGGTGCCGAGGTCGGCCACCGGCTCCAGGCCGCCCGCGGTCAGGCGCAGCAGGCGGCGGTCGTGGCGGGAGACGACCAGCAGGTCGCCGTCGGGCGTCCAGCCCAGGCCCGCGGGCGTCTTCTCGACGGTCGCGACGACCTCCGACGTGCCGTCGAGGTCGATGGCGACGACCGTGCCGGCCTCCATGTCGGAGAGGAACAGGCGTCCGTCGTGCCAGCGCAGGCACTCCGGCATGCGCAGGCCCTCGAGCAGGATCGACGAGGTCCGGAGGTCGTTCATGCGGCATCCCATTCGACGTGGAGGTGGTTGTACAACAACGTGACGAAGACGGGGTCGTACTCCAGCGTCTGCCCCGGCGCGAGGCGGAAGCCCGGCAGCCGCGTCCACAGCGTCCGCACCGCCAGCGGCGCCTCCAGGCGGGCGAGCGGCGCGCCCATGCAGAAGTGCCGGCCGCGGCCGAAGGCGAGGTGGTCGCCGGCGTTCTCGCGGTGGACGTCGAAGTGCGCCGGGCAGGCGAAGCGCCGCTCGTCGTTGGAGGCCGACGTGGAGACCAGCCAGACCTGCGCGCCGGCGGGGATCGTCTGGCCGGCGACCTCGACGTCGCGCGTGACCAGGCGCATCGATCCGAGGCTGCTCGCGCGGCGGCGCAGGCCCTCCTCGACGGCGTTGGCCATCACCGCCGGATCGGCGAGCGCGGCCTCGAGCTGGTCGGGGTGCTCGCACAGCAGCTTGACGAGCAGGCCGATGTAGCTCGCGGTCGTGTCGGTCCCCGCGAAGATCATCAACAGCATGTAGCTGACGGTGTCCTCGACGCTCATGATCGGCTGCCCGTCGCCGTCGCGCGCGTGGACGAAGGCGGAGGCGACGTCGTCCTGGGGCTCGGCGACGCGCGCCTGCACCATCGCGCGGAAGTAGCTGCGCGCCTCGACGATCCGCTCCCAGCGCTCCAGCCACTGAGCCTCGCTGATCGCTTGGCCGGGAACGCCGGGCTGGTAGGGCAGGATCGCCACGAGGTCCTCGGCGAGCTGCTCGAAGCGGGGGAGGTCGGCCTCCGGGATCCCGATCAGCGCCATCGACGCGCGCGCCGACAGCGGGTAGGTGAGCTGCTGGACGAGGTCGCAGGCGCCGTCGCCGGCGAACGCGTCGACCAGCTCGTCGACGATCGCCTGGACGTGGGCCTCCATCGCCGCGATCCGCGGTCGCCGGAAGATCCTGTTGGCCGCCTTGCGGATCGCGGTGTGCTCCGGCGGGTCGCGGTCCATGAAGATCGGCGGGAAGAAGTCCGCCGGGACCTCGTCGGCGTAGCGCTCCGGGATCGCCGGGGCGTTGCGCAGCGCGCTCGAGAAGGTGGTGAAGTCCGCGTAGGCGCGCGCGACGTCGTCGTAGCGCGTGATCGCCCAGATGCCGAGCTCCTCGACGTAGAGGACCGGGCGCTCGCTCCGGGCACGCTCCAGCGACGGCAGCGGGTCGGCGAGGAAGGCTTGGGAGAGCGGGTCGAAGCCCTCCAGGATCGGGAGGTCGGTCATGGCTCACACCGGTCCGGGGGTGTCCTGCTCCCCGTAGAAGTAGGAGTAGAAGCGGCCGTCGGGGTCGTACGTCGCGCGGATGGCGTCCAGGCGCCTCAGCGCGGTCTCGCTCATGTAGCGCGACTCGGGCCGGTCGAGCAGGTTCTCGTCGGCGAGCTGGATCCCCTTCGACAGCGGCTCCATCCGGCGCAGGTGCCCGGCGAGCCAGTCGCGGTAGGGCCGGCCGTCGTCGGGCGGCGTCCACGCGCCGAAGCCGGCGAGGTAGTGCTTGCCGGTGATCGACAGCGCGCAGTCGGGGTACTCGGGCTCCGACCACGGGTACCAGAACGCGTAGGACGCGTTGCTGGCCACGTCCAGGCAGAGCTCCTGGAAGGCGGGCACGAGCTGCTCGGCGGGCGCGTCGGTCCAGAGGCCGTCGCCGACCCAGGCGTAGCGCTGCAGGGTGACGACGGCGTTGGCGTCGTAGAGGCCGTTGAGCGTCGTAGGCACGTTGGTGCGCGACTCGCTCGCGCGGTCGACGACCGGGCAGGTCGCCAGCAGCGCCAGCGCCTCCTCGCACTCGGCGTCGGAGTCGAACATCGCGATGCCGGTCACGTGCGGCGACGGCGCGCCCTCGATCATCACGCCGTCGGGCGTGCGCCGGCGGCGGCTGTGGAACATGAACTCCAGGCCGGGAGGCGCCTGGTCGGTCAGCGCGTGCAGCCAGTAGAGGACGTCCTCGGTCAGCGACACCGGGTAGAGGTAGCGCCCGACCATCATCGAGCGCGGCCGCGGGTGGCAGGCGAGGTAGAAGCGGGTGACGACGCCGAAGAAGCCCGAGCCCGCGCCGCGCGCGGCCCACAGCAGGTCGGCGTGGTGGTGCTCGTCGGCGTGGAGCAGCTCGCCGTCGGCCGTCACGACGTCGATCGCGGTGACCGACCCGCAGGCCGGGCCGACGACGCGCGAGTACCAGCCCCAGCCGCCCTGCAGCAGGTAGCCGCCGAGCGCGACCGACTGGCAGTGGCCGGTGGGGAAGAACAGGTCGTGCTCGAGCAGCTGGTCGTTGAGCAGCCGGCCGCTGGCGCCGGGCTGCGCGGTCGCGGTCCCGGCGGCGGCGTCGACGGTCGTCCCGGTCAGCGCGCCGAGGTCGATCAGCATCCCGCCCTCGCGATGGCTGGAGCAGGTGAAGCTGTGGCCGCCCGAGCAGGCCTTGATCTGCAGGCCGCGCTCGCGCGCCATCCGGACGGCGTCGACGACCTCCTGCTCGGTGGCCGGCACCACGATGACCGCGGGATGGCGGTCGGGCTTGCGCTCGTGCCAGACGGCGTCCAGCCGCGCGCGCTCGTAGCCGTCGTCGCCGCGCCAGAAGGTCTGGCCGGCGGCGTTGGCCGTCGCGGCGGTCATGCCTCGCCTCGCGACAGGACCATCACGCTGGAGAGCACGCCGGGGCCGCCGAGCGTGTGGGCCAGGCCGCGGCGCGCGCCGTCGACCTGGCGCGGTCCGGCCCGGCCGGTGACCTGGTCGGCGATCTCCTTGACGACCCGGACGCCGGTGGCGCCGATCGGGTGCCCGCAGGACTGCAGGCCGCCCGAGAGGTTGACGGGGATGTCGCCGCCGACCGTCGTCGCGCCCTCGGCGAGCAGCCGCCAGCCCTCGCCGCGCGGCGCCAGGCCGAGATCCTCGTAGTTGATGATCTCGGTGATCGTGAAGCAGTCGTGGCACTCCACCATGTCGAGCTCCTCGCGCGGGTTCTCGATGCCGGCCTGCGCGTAGGCGATCCGGGCCGCCTCGCGCGTCGAGCGGAACCCGAGGTAGTCGTTGTCGGGGTTGTAGAGCGTGGCGTAGTAGCCGTCGACGACGGCGAAGCCGACGCCGTCGAGGATCGCGTAGGGCCGCCCGAGGGTCCGCGCGCGCTGCACCGACGTCAGGATCACGGCGGCGGCGCCGTCGGTCGTCGGCGTGCAGTCCAGGAGGCCGAGCGGGTCGGCGACCATCGGGGCGGCGAGCACCTGCTCGCGCGTGACCGGCTGGTCGTACTGCGCGATGGGGTTGCGGCTCGCGTGCTCGTGGTTCTTGACGGCGATCGCGGCCATGTCGTCGCGGCTGCGGCCGAAGTCGTTGAGGTAGCGCGTGGCCAGCAGCGCGAACTGGCCGGGGCCCGAGCGCCCCTTGGCCAGCGTGGGGTGCGTCTGGTTGGCGACGCGGGCGACGAGGCTCTCGCGCGGCGCGACGTCGCGCATCTTCTCGGCGCCGACGGCGAGCACGTAGTCGTACTCGCCGGAGGCGATCCCCAGCGCCGCTCCGCGGACGGCCTCCATGCCGGTGGCGCAGTAGGCCGAGACGCGCGTGACCGGCTTCGGGGCGAAGCCGAGGACCTCGGTCACCGCGGTGCCCGAGTCGCCCTGCAGGCTCACGAGCTCCGGATGGGCGGTGCCCAGCCAGGCGGCGTCGACCTGCGCGGACTCCAGCCCGGCGTCGGCGATCGCCCCGGTGGCGGCCTCCTTGAGCAGGTCGAGGTAGCCGCGGTCGTGGTGCACGCCGAAGCGCGTGGCCGCGGAGCCGATGATCGCGACGTTGCCGGCTACCGGCACGGGCTCACCTTCCAGAAGTACTGGACGACGTCGCCGCCCGAGTGGAGCCGGCGGGGGACGAGCCGGATGCGCGACCCGATCTCGACCTCCTCGCCGGCACAGACCTGACCGAAGAAGCGCCCGCCGCCGTCGACGTCGACGATCGCCATGCCCGTCACCGGCGCGGCGGGGTAGACGCGGTCGGCCGTCCAGGTGACGACCGTCCCCGTCGGGTTGCTGCGTCCCGGGACCGGGGCGCCGGGCGGGAGGATCCCCTCCAGGCGCAGGTCGGCGCCGCGCTCGCGCCAGGAGCGGGGGATCGAGTGATAGGGGTGGAAGTCGGCGGGCACGGCGGCGGGCGCGGGCGCCGCGATCTCCCGCAGCGCGGGCGCCTCGAGCAGGGCGCGCGCCGCGGCGGCGGCCTCCGCGCCGGCGGCGGTGGGGACGGCCCGCAGGC
>JAOPZG010000242.1 GCA_025964215.1 Conexibacter sp. | reverse complement strand
CGCCCATCGAGCCGGCCACGCCCACCGACGCCACGACCTGACCGCCGTCGCTCGTAGATAGGTGCTCTCCGCGAGCACCCACTTACGAACGACCGCCAACGCTCGCGGCGCCCAGCGCGAGCGGGGTCGGGCGTGCGGCGCGGGGTCGGTGTGGCTGGGCCGTCGTGGCGGCGCGAAGCGGGCGGGTCGTGGTCCGGGTCACTTCGGACGTCACTACGACGTTCGAGGCGACCCGGATCCCGTGGGAGCTCGCGCGGACGTCCCCGGGCGCCGAGCACCGCCCACCACGCTCACTCCCTCGTGCCGACGGACCACGCCGCGCACAGCGACCAGCGCCCCGCACGGCCCACCAGCAACCCAGCGGCTACCGTCCGACACCGTGCCCGCCAAGCAGCAGCTCCGACGAGCGCTCACCACCGTCGGCCTCGAGCCCCGCGCCGTCGCCCTCAAGCGCGCGTTCGAGCCCGCGCACACCACGCAGGACCGCCGCGACCACGAGGCGCTGAACACCATCTTCGCGGCCGCCCTCGCCCCCGACGCCAACGGCGTCGACGTCGGCGCCCACACCGGCGACGTCCTGAGCGAGATCGTCCGGATCGCCCCGCTCGGCCACCACATCGGCTTCGAGCCCCTCCCCCAGCTCGCACGCCAACTGCAGCAGCGCCTGCCCGGCGTCTGCGTCCGCAACGTCGCCCTCAGCGACGAGCCCGGCACCGCGTCCTTCACGCACGTCATCGACCGCCCCGGCTGGTCCGGCCTCCAGCACCGCCCCACGCCCGACGGCGAGGCCGCGCGCACCGAGCTCATCGAGGTCACCGTCGAGCGCCTGGACGACGCGCTGCCCGAGGACTACGCGCCGACCCTCATCAAGATCGACGTCGAGGGCGCCGAGCTCGGGGTCCTGCGCGGCGCCCGCGCCACGCTCGCCACCCACCGCCCGCTGCTCGTCTTCGAGCACGGCCTCGGCTCCGCCGACCACTACGGCACGGCGCCCGAGGACGTCCACGACCTCCTCGCGCAAGAGCTCGGCTACCGGGTCTTCGACCTCCAGGGCGACGGCCCGTACGACCGCGCGCGCTTCATGGAGACCTTCCACACCGCCGCGCGCGTGAACTTCCTGGCGCGCCCCTGACTGGTGTAGTCCACTTCCACTTGCTGGTCTATACCAGTGGTGGTACGTTCTGCCGATGCTTCCCACGCTCCGCCCGCGGAAGACCGCCGGCGTCCTGCTCATGACCGCGCTGGCCGTCGTCGCCGCCGGCTGCGGATCCGACAACGACAACAAGTCCAGCGGCTCGACGACGAGCACCGCGTCGTCCGCCGCCAAGGGCGCGAAGATCGCCCTGCTGCTGCCCGAGAACAAGACGGCGCGCTACGAGAACCAGGACAAGCCGTTCTTCACCGCCAAGGTGAAGGAGCTGTGCCCGACCTGCGAGATCATCTATGAGAACGCCACGCAGGACGCCGCCAAGCAGCAGCAGCAGGCGGAGGCCGCGATCACCCGCGGCGCCAAGGTCCTCGTCCTCGACGCGGTCGACGTCGCCTCGGCCGGCGCGATCGTCACGCGCGCCAAGCAGGCGAAGATCCCCGTCCTCAGCTACGGTCGCCTCGTCGCCGACGCGCCGCTCGACTACTACGTGTCGATCGACCCCTTCAAGGTCGGCCAGCAGCAGGCGCAGGTCCAGCTCGAGGCCCTCAAGGCCGCCGGCAAGGCCAGCCCCAAGATCGTGATGATCAACGGCTCCCCCACCGACTCCAACTCCGCCCCCTACAAGAAAGGCGCCGAGCAGGTCTACAAGGCGGGCGGCGCCACGATCGTCAAGTCCTACGACACGCCCGACTGGAGCCCCGACAAGGCGCAGTCCGAGATGGAGCAGACGATCACCGCGCTCGGCAAGACCGGCTTCGACGCCGTCTACGTCGCCAACGACGGCATGGCCGGCGGCGCGATCGCGGCGATGAAGTCCGCCGGCCTGGACCCCGACAAGCTCTTCGTCACCGGCCAGGACGCCGAGGTCACGGGCGTGCAGCGGATCCTCAAGGGCGAGCAGCTGATGACCGTCTACCAGCCGCTCAAGATCATCGCGAGCAAGTCCGCCGAGATCGCCGTGCCGCTGGCCCTGGGCAAGCCGGTCCCGTCGGGCATCACGACGACCACGACCGACAACGGCGCGGGCAAGGTCCCGTCCGTCCTGGTCCCCACGTTGTCCATCGACAAGTCCAACGTCGACGACACCGTGATCAAGGACGGGTTCTTGACGGCGGCCGACGTCTGCACCTCGGCGTACGCCTCCGCCTGCAAGGCCGCCGGCATCCAGTGACCGCGGAGCTCCCCCGCAAGCTGTCGCGTCGCAGCCCCAAGGGGGAGCAGCTGCGTTCGATCATGGAGGACTTGATCGACGCGGCGAAGCCGGGCGACCCGCTTCCCTCCGAGCGCGAGCTGGCCGAGCGCTACGACGTCGCGAGGATGACCGTGCGCGCCGAGATCACGCGGCTCGCGGCGGAGGGGATGGTCGAGCGCGTCCAGGGCCGCGGGACGTTCGTCGCCGAGGCGCGCGTCGCGCAGGCCGCGGCGCTCAGCTCGTTCACGGAGGACATGCGCGCCCGCGGCCTCACCGCGGGCTCGCAGGTCCTCGGCCAGGAGACCGAGCCCGCCGACGACGTCGTCGCCCGGCGGCTCGGCCTCGAGCCCGGGACGCCGGTCGTGCGCGTGCGCCGCGTGCGGACCGCCGACGGCGAGCCGATGGCGCTCGAGGAGGCGTTCCTGCCGGCCGAGCGCTTCGGCGCGCTGGCCGGCGAGGACCTCGAGGGCGCGTCGTTGTTCACCGTGCTGGAGGAGCGCTTCGGCGCGCGCTTCCCCGCGGCGGATCAGCAAGTTGTCGCGGTCGAGATCGTGGGCGAGGACGCCAACCTGCTGCGCGTCGCGCCCGGGCGCGCCGGCCTCAAGTTCCACACCATCCTGCTCGACGACGACGAGCGCCCGGTCGCCTACGCGTGGTCGCTCTTCCGCGGCGACCGCTACGAGATCCGCCTGCGTCAGGAGCGCCGCCCATGACCCCGCCCGGAGCGCGGATGCTCGCCGAGATGGGCGAGCAGCCGCGCGTGCTCGCGGCGCTGGCCGCCCGTCGCGAGGAGCTCGTCGCCGAGGTCCGCGCCGCGCTCGGCGACGCCCCGCCGGCCGGGATCGTCCTGGTCGCGCGCGGCTCCTCCGACAACGCCGCGGTCTTAGGCCGCTACGTGCTGGAGCTCGCGACGCGCCGTCCGGTCGCGCTCGCCGCGCCGTCGCTGATCACGCGCTACGGCGCGCGGGACCGCCTCGACGGATGGCTCGCCGTCGGCATCTCGCAGTCCGGGCGCACGCCGGAGATCGTCTCCGTGCTGGAGAGCTACGGCGCCTCGGGCGCGCGGACGGTCGCGATCACCAACGACCGCGACAGCGCGCTCGCGCACGCCGCCGCGGCGACGATCGACACCGCCGCCGGCGCCGAGCAGGCCGTGCCGGCGACCAAGACCGTGACCTCGCAGTTCGCCGCGTTCGCGCTGCTCGCCGAGGCGCTCGCGGGCGAGGTCG
>JAOPZG010000157.1 GCA_025964215.1 Conexibacter sp. | reverse complement strand
TCGCGCAGGAGCCGCTCGTTGACCGCCCGCCACCAGGGGCTTCCCGGCCGCACGGCGCGCGGTCCGGCGAGGACGCCGCGGCGGACCTGCCACTGCATGAAGGCGATCTCGGCGTGCCGGTAGCGCGCGATCCCGCGGCGCCGGTCGTAGAAGCTCGCCGCCAGCGCCAGGCGCCGGGCGGGGTCGTCACGCACGGAGGCCACCGCCTCGATCGCCTGCTCGGCTGCCGCTCTCACGCGCCGTAAGCATCCCAGTCGCCCGCTCCCTACGAGCCGAGGGCCAGCCGCGTGCCCAGCTGCTCGAGCGCCGAGCGCAGCACGCGCCGGGCCAGCGTGGTGAGCGGCGTCTCGTCGTCCGGATCGAGGTACGTGGCCCGCAGCACGTCGTTCCAGGGCGTGCCGGTGGGCGTCGTCGTCGCGATCAGGTGGGCGATGCTGTCGAGGGCCTCGGTGAGCGGCCGGGACGGCTGGTCGAGCCCGAGCTCCTCGCGCCAGCGGGCGTCCGGGTGCGCGGCGTCGAGCAGCCGGGCGGTGCGGTCGGGGGCGTGGGCCAGGGCTTCCGCCACGCCCTCGGCCCAGCCGGTGAGGATCGTGAGGTCGCCGACGTCCAACGGGCTGGGGCACGCGGGAGAGCGGCCCGGGACCTCTGGAAGGACGCCCGCGCTCCCGGCTGCGCGAACCTGGTGCACCGCGACGTCGAAGTACCGCGTCCCGGACTGCACGGGCCGGCGACCGTCGGCGGTGCGGCGCGAGGCGCGCTCGCCGCAGAGCGTCAGGACGACGCCCTGGGCGCCGGGCTCCAGCGGGATCTCGCGGGTCCCTTGGACCGGGTCCTTCCACAGCCCGATCACGGGGCTCGCGGTGCGCCCGTCCGGACGCGAGCGCGCGACCATGCCGGCCGAGCTCAGGGTGAGCACCGCCGAGCCGGGGTCGTCGGCGAGCACGCCGGCGTAGCGGGCGGCCCAGCGCGAGGTGAGCTGCGGGCCGTCGAGCAGGAGGGCGAGCACGATCGTCGGCCCGACCGCGCGGATGAGCTTGGAGACCGCGTCGTTCTGGGCCAGGTCCTCGCAGACCAGCGAGGCGAGCGTGATCTCCTCGCCGACCTGGATGAACTCCAGCGAGGACCTGGGGACCTCGATCGCCTCCCACCAGCGCACGTGCGGATGCAGGGCGCCGCCCAGGTGGTACTGGTAGATCTGGCTCTGGTCGAGCGACCAGCGGTGGTGCTTGTCCTGGCGCAGGTGGAACCAGCCGGCGCTGGGCTCGGCCGGCGACGGCTCGGAGCGTCCCTTGTCGAGTCGCGCGTCGACGCCGATGTGGATCCAGTTGCGGCCGAAGTCTCCGGGGTGCTCGCCCGCTTCGCGGACGCCGGTCTCGAGGTAGATCACGCCGTGGCGGCTGAGCACCGCCTCGAGGCCGGCGATGTCCTGGGGCTCGATGGCGCACTCGGGCAGCACGACGACGTCGATGCTGCCGACCTCGTCGCAGGCGGCGCGCAGCATCTGGTCGACGAGGTCGAGGTCGAGGCGCTCGGACGGCGCGAACGCGAAGTGCCCGTAGGGCTGGTCGGCCAGTCGCTGGATGTCGCCGACGGGCTGGAAGTCCGACTCGCGGACCTTCAGCGGCCACGGCAGCAGCAGCAGGTTGGCATGCTCGGCGCGCGGGTCGGTGCCGGGGTGGCGGGCCGGCAGCTTGCGCCAGGAGATCTCCAGGCCCGGATCGATCGTGCACGCGTAGCGGGCGAAGTACGCCCTGCCGCTCGGCGGGCAGCAGACCTTCGGGACGACCCGGAGGCGCTGGTCGTGGATCCTGCTCAGCGAGCCGGTGCGCGCCAGCAGCTCGCGCCCGCGGGCGCGGTAGATGCATCCCGTTCCCTCGGAGCAGTCCAGGGCGACGAACAGCCCGGCGCAGGCCTCGTCGGCGATGGCGTGCAGCGTCAGGAGCGCCTGGCACAGCCGCCACTCGCGGCCGGCGGCGAGGTCTTCGAGCGTCGTCTGGGAATGCTGCTCGACGATCGCCCACTCACGCGCGAGCAACGCCGGGAGCGGACCGCGCTGGTCTTCGACCCACAGGCTCCACGCCCGGGCGGCGGCGTGCACCTCGGTGCTCCAGCTCGCCTCCGGGCCCGGGGGCCACTGCGCGCCGGCCGGGGGCCACTGCGCGCCGGCCGGGGGCGAGAAGACGAAGCGGTAGGCGTCGGCGCGCTCCAGCAGCGTGTCGGTGAGGGCCAGCAGGTCGGGCGGCCATTCGAGCAGCTCGGCGTCGAGCGCCGTGCCGGTCAGGCCGTGCCAGATCTCGGCCAGCGCGGGCTGGGCCAGCGTGCGGTCCTGGACCGCGTTCATGACGCGCGCCCCTTCCGCGTGAACCCGACCATCGCGACGGCGCCGAGCGCGGCCAGCGCGGCGGCGGCGAGCTGCGCGTGGTGCAGGCCGTCGACGAAGCTCTGGGCGTCGCCGGTGCCGAGGCCCGTGCCGTGGGGGATGAGCGCGCCGAGCGCCGCGATCCCGATCGCCATGCCGGCCTGCCGGGCGGTGTCGTTGATGCCGGCGGCCAGCCCGCTCTGGCGCTCGGGGACGGCCAGCGTCATCGCGCTCGCCGCCGGGTTGAAGAGCCCGGCCCCGGCGAACGCGACGCACAGCGCCGGCTGGAGGGCGAGCCAGCTCGAGTCCACCTCGCAGAGCGCGACCATCGCCGCGCTGCCGGCGGCGACGAGCAGCAGACCCGCGGTGACCAGGGTGCTCGGGCGCACGCGCCCGGCGAGCGAGAACGTCGCCCCGGCCACGGCGGTGTTGACGACCATGCACGGCACGAGCAGGAGCCCGGCCTGCACCGGCGTCATGTCGAGCACCAGCTGGAAGTACAGGACGAGGTAGAGGACCAGCGCGTAGAGGCCGGCGGAGATCGCCGCCGTGGCGACCTGCGCGCCGCTGAAGGCGCGGTCGCGGAACATGCCGAGCGGCAGCATCGGCGCGCGGATCCGGGCCTCGACGGCGACGAAGGCGAGCAGCAGGCCGGCGGCCACGCCGAGCGCGACGAGCGCGGTCGTGTCGCTCCAGCCCCGCTCGCTGGCGCGCAGCAGGCCCGTGACGAGCAGGACCAGGCCACCGACGAGCGTGAGCTGCCCGGGCACGTCGAAGCGGCGCGGCTCCGGGTCGCGGGACTCCTGGACGTACTTATAGGTGATGAGCAGGCAGGCGACGCCGATCGGCGCGTTGATCAGGAAGACGGCCTGCCACCCGAAGGCGCTGGTGAGCGCGCCGCCGAGGATCGGCCCGACGGCGATCGCGGCGCCGAGGGTCGCGCCGTAGATCGCCAGCGCGCCGGCGCGCTCGGCCGTGCCCGGGAACGCGTTGGCCAGCAGCGCGAGCGAGACGGCGAACATCGCGGCGGCGCCGGCGCCCTGGACGCCGCGAGCGACGCTGAGCACCTCGACCGATCCGGCCGCGGCACACGCGACCGAGCTGGCCGTGAACAGCCCGAGCCCGCCGAGGAAGACGCGCCGCCGGCCGTAGCGGTCGGCGAGGGAGCCGGCGCTGAGCACGACGCTCGCCAGGGCCACGGTGTAGGCGTCCACGACCCAGGTGAGGCCCTGGAGGTTGCTGCCGAGGTCGGCCGTGAGCTTGGGGAGCGCGGCGTAGACGACGGTGATGTCGAACATCAACATCGCCGTCGCGACGCACACGGCGGCCAGCGTCCAGCGCTGGACGCGCCGCGCCGCCGCGGGCTCGGCCAGGCCGGCGAGCTCGCCGGCGACGGGGGTGAGGGTGGACATCAACGCCCCGCCTTCGGGAGCGCGACGGCGTGGACGCCGTGGAACAGGCCGCCGGGGTCGACGGTCGCGCGGATCCGCTGGAGCCGCGCGTAGGCCACCGGGTCGTGGAGCTCCGCGGCGTCGACGGCGGTCTCGGTGAAGTTGCCGTAGCGCCGCCCACCCGCCCAGGGCTTCAGCGCCGCGGTCAGGCGGTGCGCATCGGCGAGGCCCTGCGCCTCGGCCTCGGCGTCGATGGCGAGCGCCCCGCCGAAGAGCAGGAACTCGCCGTCGAGGGCCGACAGCGCGCCGCCGTCGGCGACCGGCCGGCCGATGGCGCCGCCGAGCTGGCGCAGCTCGGCGGCCAGCAGCGAGGAGCCCGAGTCGGGGCCGGCGGCGCCGACGAACGCCGCGACGGCCGCGTCGTCCAGCGCGCCGAGCATGGCGTGGTCGCTGACGGCGGGCACGGGCTGCTCGGGGTCGCCGTGCAGGCGTCCCAGCGCCGAGGCCGGCAGCTTCGCGAACGTGTCGATCTCGGGGACGAGCTCGCCGAGCGGCGCGAGGGCGGAGGCGGCCTCGGCGCGGTCGCCGAGCACCGCGCCGTCGATGACGACGAGGTTGCGCCCGCGGATCGCGTCGGGCAGCTCGGGCAGCGGCGGCACCTTCAGGATCCGCGCGCTCGCCGTGACGCTCTCGGGCGCTCCGGGCGCCCATTCGGCGAAGCGGCGAAGGACGCGCTCGCCGTGGCTCCAGTCCCAGGCCAGCCAGCCGGCGTAGGCCGTGGTGATGGGGAGCAGGCGGAACTCGAGCGCGGTGACGATGCCGAAGCCGCCGCCTCCGCCGCGCAGCGCCCAGAAGAGGTCGGCGTCCGCGTCGAGGTCCTCGCCGAGGTGGAGGATCTCGCCGCCCGCGGAGACGACCTCGGCCGCG
>JAOPZG010000097.1 GCA_025964215.1 Conexibacter sp. | reverse complement strand
ACCTCCCGACGATCACGAAGTTCACCGTCGCCCTGTCGCACGCGATGACCGGGTACTGGTATGCCTTCATCCTCGGCGGCTTCGGGATCAGCTACGCCTTCCGCAAGTGGAAGGCGACGCCGGCCGGGGTGCGGATCTGGGACAGCTTCAAGTTGCGCATCCCGATGAAGATCGGCGACATCGTGCAGAAGATCGCGCTGGCGCGCTGGTCGCGGACGCTGAGCGCGCTGGTCAGCGCCGGCGTGCCGCTCATGCAGGCGCTGGAGATCACCGGCCAGACCGCGGGCAACTGGTGCGTCGAGAAGGCGATGGGCGACGTCATCGAGAGCGTCCGCCAGGGCGGCACGATCGCCGACCCGCTGAAGAACGCCCCGGTCTTCCCGGGCATGGTCACGCACATGATCGGCGTCGGCGAGGAGACCGGCGCCATGGACACCATGTTGTCCAAGATCGCGGACTTCTACGAGGACCAGGTCGGCGCCGCCGTCAAGCAGCTCGCCTCGATCCTCGAGCCCGTGATGATCGTCCTCGTCGGCGGCATGGTCGGCTTCATCGTCGTCTCCATGTACATGCCGCTCTTCAAGGTCTACGACTCGATCAAGTAGCACCCGCTTCCGGGCAAGGGAGGCGCGCGCCGAGCGCGCGCCATGCAGTCACCGACGAAGGGCGCCTGGGAGGGCGCCCGTCGTCGTTGAGGTCGCGCGCCGCGAGGGCTATGCCTCCTGGCCCGCCTCCGCCGGCGTGAGGGTGCCGCTGCCGTTGGCCGAGGCGGCGGTGGCGTCGCCGGCGGCGGCTGCCTCCGGCGCCGGCTCCGAGAGCTTCGTCACGAGGTAGGAGCCCGCGATCGCCGCGCCGAGGCTCGCCGCCGCCCAGCCGCGGCCGTGCCAGCTCGGGAAGAGCTTGGCGTCGACCGACGGGCTGCCCGGGCCGTGCTCGACGAGCGTCGCCAGCGCGGCGATCAGCACCGCGTTGTACTCGTAGCCGTTCTCGGTGACCCACGGCCCGTTCTCGAAGTGGACGGTCCGGATCGCCGTGACCATGGTGCTGGCGACCGCCGTCGCCGCCAGTGGGGTGAAGGCGCCGAGCGTCAGCAGCGCGCCGCCGCCCGCCTCGGCGATGCCGGCCGCGATCGCGTTGCGCTTGCCCGGCCGCAGGCCGAGCTGCTCGAAGAAGCCGCCCGTCCCCTCGATGCCGTGCCCGCCGAACCAGCCGAACAGCTTCTGCGTCCCGTGCCCGACGAAGAAGGGCCCGACGACGCCGCGGAGTGCCACTGTGCCGATGTTCATGATGTCGGTGCTGCCCGGACGCGCGCAGGCGCGAACCCCATCGCGTGATCATCTTGGGAGACTGGCGGACGTGCGACGGCCGATCGGCATCCTCGCGGGCACGACCGCGACCCTCGCGACCATCCTGGCGCTGAGCGCCTGCGGCCAGACCGACGACACCCTCAACTTCGGCTCGTTCACCGACTGCGCGAAGGTCGGGACCCCGGTCGTCACCAACGACCCGGTCGGCGACCAGCGCACGAGCGCGGGCGTCAAGGCGAACGCCGAGCCCAAGGGCGACCTCCTGCGCCTGCGCCTCGCCAAGCGCCCCGGCGAGCTCTGCGTGGAGTTCGAGGGCGACGCGCCGATCCGGCCCTACGCCGCCTACGTCCTGACCATGCGCCCGCAGGCGACCGACACGCCGGTCGTCCAGCTCGAGGCCAGCGTCCTCGCCGGCCAGGCGCCCGAGGTCCTGCTCGACGCCTCCGGCAGCGGCCAGCACTTCCGCAAGATCAAGGCGAAGGTCGGCATCAGCGGCCACCGGATCTCGATCCTCGTCACCCGCGCGCCCTTCGACAAGGTGGGCGTGGGCGCGATCTTCCGGTCCTTCCGCTTCCAGGCCCGCAGCGCCGTCGCCGCCAAGGGCACCGGCCGGCTGACCGACTGCATGCCCGTCTGCGAGTAGCGCGCCGGCTGCGCAAATGATGGACGTTCGCCCTACGCAACGGTCGTAAAGTTGTGCAAGAACGGTCGCGGATGCTCCAGTTGGCCTCCGGCGCGGTCGACCATCCCGCCTGTGGACCAGCAGCATGGAGACATCAGCGTCGCCCCGCGGTCGTGGCTCTGCCCCGAGCCCGCGGACCGCGTGCGCGCCGTCGACATGGAGGAGCGGCTGCGGCCGTTCCGCCGCGCCTCGTTCGTCGTCCTCGGCGTCGCGCTGCTGCTCTCCGGCCACTGGGTCGGCTGGTGGACGCTGATCCCGCTGGCCATGGCCGTCGTCGGCTTCCAGCTCGTCGACCGCCAGCTCGCGACCGCCCCGCAGCCGGAGCTGACGATCGCCTCGGCGTGGATGATCTCCGAGCTCGCGATCGCCGGCAGCGTCGCGCTGACCGGCGGTCCGCGCAGCCCCGCGCTCGCCTGGCTCGTGATCCCGCTCGTGACGCTCCCCGCGCGCTTCAACAGCCGCGCGGTCGCCGCCGGCGTCGGCGTCTGCTCGGTGCTGCTGCTCGTGACGACCTTCGGCGTCGACACGCCCTACATCCTGGATCACCCCGACTCCATCATCATGCCCATCGGCCTGCTCGGCGCGGTCGCGCTGCTCTCCTCGGCGCTGATGAAGTCCGACCTCGAGCACCGCAGCTCGTCGGTCATCGACCCGCTGACCGGGATGCTCAACCGCAACGCGCTCCAGACCCGGATCGCGGAGCTCGTCCAGCAGGCGGCGATCCTGCGCGAGCCGGTCGCCCTGATCGTCGGCGACCTCGACAACTTCAAGGCCATCAACGACGGCCACGGCCACGCGGCCGGCGACGTCGTCCTCAAGGACGTGGCCTACCGGATGCGCAAGGCGCTGCGCGCCTACGATCTCGCCTACCGGCTCGGCGGCGAGGAGTTCCTGATCGTGCTCCCGGGCGCCGACGGCGCGACCGCGGCCGACGTCGCCGAGCAGCTCCGCGCGGCGATCGCCGGCGACCCGATCGCCGGCCTGCTCGTCACGATCTCCTTCGGCGTCAGCGCCTCGGACCCCGGCGAGTTCGAGTACGACGCGATCTTCGCCGAGGCCGACCTCGCGCTCTACCGCTCCAAGCAGGACGGGCGCAACCGCGTGCGCGTCAACGCGTCGCACGAGCGCCCCGCCGGCACGCCGCGCGAGCTCCCGCTCGCCGCGTAGCGCCCGCCGCGCGCGGCTACTCGGTGATCTCGAGCCGCTTGCCGGGCCCGACGCGCAGCGAGCGCCGCCCGGCGAAGAGCTCGAGCAGCTCGGTGCCGACGACCGCGCGCCGCCAGCCCTGGAGCGTCCGGACGTCCGGCTCGCCGCCGCCCTCGCGCACCGAGGTGACGATCTTCTGGAGGTCGGCGCGGGCGGCGATCAGCTCGTAGGCCAGCTCGGACTCCATCGCGCGGGTGCGCACGAGCGCCTCGCCGAGCGCGATCAGCGGCGCGTCCTCGGCGTCGGGCTGGGAGGGGCGGACGCCCTCGACGGCGATCGGCTCGCGCTCGCGGCCGCGGGCGACCGCCTCGACGATCGCCTTGCCGCGGCGGTGCAGCGTCGCGTCGTTGAGGCCGCGGATCTGGCGCAGTCGGTCGACCGACTGCGGGCGGCGCTTGGCGATCTCGATCAGCGCGGCGTCGTGCAGGATGCTCGACACCGGGCGGTCGCCCTCGCGTGCGGCCTCCTCGCGCCACTCGACGAGCTCGCGCGCGACCGCGCGCTGGGGCGGGTCGAGCGAGTTGACGCGGGGCAGCTTGCCGAAGACGACGTCGAGGTCGCGCTTGTCGTCGATCGCCTCGAACGCGCGGCACTCCTCGCGGGCCCACTCGAGGCGCTCGAGCTCGGTGAGGCGCCCCTGGAGCGCGCTCGCGAGCTGCAGCAGGTGGAGGACGTCCTCGCGGGCGTAGCCGAGCTGCTCCTCGGTCAGCGGCCGGTCGTCCCAGCGCGTGAACGAGGCGGACTTGCGCAGCTTGACGCCGAGCATCTCCTTCAACAACGGCTCGTAGCCCAGCTGGGCGCGCATGCCGGCGAAGCCGGCGGCGACCTGCGTGTCGAAGACGTTGCGCACGGGCGCGCCCCAGTCGCGGCGCAGCAGCGCGACGTCCTGGCGGGCGGCGTGCAGGACGACCTCGATCGCGGGGTCCGCGAGCACCTCGGCCAGCGGCGCCGGGTCGTAGTCCTCGGTCAGCGGGTCGAGCACGATGACCTCCGCGCCGCCCTCGCCGTCGTCCAGCGCGATCTGCGCGAGGCAGAGCAGGGGCTGGTAGCGCCCCTCGCCCATGAACTCCGTGTCGATGCCGAGGCGCCCGGTCTCCCGGGCGCGCGCGGCGATGTCTGCGGTCGACCACGCCATGGGCGCGCACGCTATCCGGTCAGACCCCCGGGAGCGGTCCGCTCGGCGGCGGGGCGAAGCGCTCCGGGTCGAAGCGCGCGACCAGCTCGGCGGCGCTCGGAC
>JAOPZG010000066.1 GCA_025964215.1 Conexibacter sp. | reverse complement strand
CGCGGCCGCGATCGTCGCCACCCTGGCCGCCCAGCTCCACGGCGGCGCGATGCGCGCCTCGATCGGCGCCGCGATCGCGCCGATCGACGCCGACGACGCCGACACGCTGCTGCGCGCCGCCGACGTCGCCCTGCGCGTCGCCAAGCGCAGCGGCAAGGCGCAGATCTCCCGCTACGCCGGCGAGTCCTTCGCCGACACCGGGCCGACCGGCGCGCGCGGCGCGCTCAACCGCCTGATCGCCGGCGACGGCGTCGTGATGTTCGCCCAGCCGATCGTCGACCTCACCGACCTCTCCGTCCACGCCTACGAGGCGCTCGCCCGCTTCCAGACGCGCGGCACCGACAGCCCGCTGCACTGGTTCGCGCTGGCCGACGAGTTCGGCCTGCGCACCGAGCTCGAGCTCGCCTGCCTGCGCGCGGCGCTGGTGTTGTACGCCTCGCGCCCGCTGCCCGCGCGCCTGACCGTCAACGTCTCCGGTCCCGTCCTGCTCGACCCGCGCGCGCAGGAGCTGCTCGCGGCCGTCGAGGACCCCTGGGGGCTGATCGTCGAGATCACCGAGGAGGCCGTCGTCTACGCCGACGCCGAGCTCGAGCGCGCGCTCGAGCCGCTGCTCGCGCGCGGCGTCCGGCTGGCGATCGACGACATGGGCGCCGGCTACTCCGGCCTGCGCCAGGTCACCGCGCTGCGCCCGACCTACCTCAAGCTCGACCGCTCGCTGATCACCGGCATCGACGCCGACGTCCACCGCGCGGCGCTGGTCGAGGCGCTCGTCGGCTACGCGAACCGCACCTCCGGCATGCTCGTCGCCGAGGGCGTCGAGACCGAGGCCGAGCTGCGCACGGTCGCCGCGCTCGGCGTCGGGCTCGTCCAGGGCTGGTTCTACGGGCGCGCGGAGCCGCCGTGGTCGGAGCCGCTCATCGCCCCGGCGCCACCGGTCGCTCTCCCCGCGCGCGCGCCGGGAGCCTAGGCAGCCACCAGCAGCGCTCGCCGAGCAGCGTCATCGCCGCCGGCACGAGCACCAGCCGCACGAGCGTCGCGTCGATCGCGATCGCCACCGCGGCGCCGAGCCCGAGCTCGGCGATCACCGGCACGCCGGTCAGCGCGAAGCAGGCGAAGACCGCGACCATGACGAGCGCCGCGCCGGTGATCGTCCGGCCGCTCGTCGCGATCCCCTCGAGCACCGCGGTGCGCGTGTCGAGGCCGGCGTCGCGCCGCTCGCGGATCCGGCTCAGCAGGAAGACCTCGTAGTCCATCGACAACCCGAAGACCACGGCCAAGATGATGGGGATGGTCACGGTGTCGATGTAGCCGTCGTCCTTCCCCCAGACCTGGACGGCGGTGAGGATCCCGAAGCTCGCCGCGACCGAGAGCACGTTGGCGGCGACGGCCTGGAGGGCGAGCGGCAGCGCCCGCAGCATCAGCAGCAGGAGCACGAACGTCGCGACCAGCGTCCACAGCGCGATCTTCCAGATCGACCCCGTGATCGCGTGGTTGAAGTCGAGCTGCGCCGCGCCGTTGCCGCCGACGAGGCTGCCCTTCGGGAGCTGCTTGCGCAGCCGCGCGACGAGCGCCTTGGCCTGCGGCTGGTCGGCGTCGAACCTCGCGCGCACCACGAGGAAGATCCAGCGCTTGTCGTCGGTCCGCGTCCGCACGCCGGTCTTCACGACGTCGGGGTCGGCGCGCAGCAGCACGACGGCGCGGTCGAGGTCGCGTGCGCGCACGAGGATCTTCAGCGGCGTGCCGTCGCCGGGCCCGCGGACCGAGCGCGCCGCGTTGAAGCCGACGCGCGTCTCGTTGTCCTTCGGGAACTGGCGCAGCGCGCCGTCGCCGGTCTTCGCGCCGAGGACCGGCGCGGCGAGCGCGAGCAGGACGATCAGCACCGCGACGAGCGAGACGCCGGGGCGCGCGGTGACGCGCGCGCTCCAGCGGCGGAAGAGCGTCGACTCCGCCTTGGCTGGGCCGATCCGCGCGCCGAGGACCGCGAGCAGCGCGGGCAGCAGCAGCGCGCAGGCGAGCATCGCGACGATCACCACCACCATCGCGCCGACGGCCATCGAGCGGATCGCCGGCGTCGGGACGAGCAGCAGCCCGGCGAGCGCGATCACGACGCCCGCGCCGCTGAAGAGCACGGCGACGCCGGAGGTCGCCATCGCCGTCGCGCGCGCGGCGGCCAGCGTCGCGCCGTCGCGCAGCTCCTCGCGGAAGCGCACGACCACGAACAGCGAGTAGTCGACCGCGACGCCGATCCCGATCATCGAGGCCATGTTCGGGACGTAGAAGCTCATCGTGAAGTGCCGCGCGAGCAGCGCGATCACCGCGCTCGTGATGAGCACCGCGACGCCGCCGATCGCGAGCGGCAGCACCGCCGCGGCGAGCGAGCCGAACATCGCGAGCAGGATCAGCGCGACGATCGGGAAGCCGATCCGCTCCGCGCCGCCGAGGTCGTCCTTGGTCAGGTCGACCATCCCGGCCCACAGCGCGCCGGCGCCGACGAGGTGCAGCTGCACCTGCCCGTACTGGCGGCCGTCGGCGAGGCCGAGCTGCTTGCGCAGCTCCTTGGCGACGTCGGGCGCGTGGAACTCGTCGGCGTCGAGCGTCAAGGCCACCACGTTGGGCTGGCCCGGCTTCGTGCGGGCGAAGAAGAGCGCGGCCTCGGAGATCTGCGGGTCCAGCGCGACGTGCGGCGTGGCGCGCGCGGCCCTGCCCAGCGCGGCGAGCGCCGCGCGGTAGTCGCGCAGCGGCGTGCCCTTGGGCGCGACGAGCACCGCGCCGAGCGTCGCCGGCCGGTAGTCGAGCGGCACGCTCGACTGGATCTCGTGCTCGACCTTCTCGGACTGGGAGCCCGGGACCTGGAAGCCGCCGCCGGTGAGGTGGTCTGACTGGGTGAGCGCGAGCGGGAGCGCGGCGGCGATCAGCACGGCCCACGCGAGCAGGACCGCGACCCGATGGCGCCCGATCCACCCGTGGACTGCGCGCAGCACGGCGGAAGCCTAGCTGCGGCAGGCGACGCTGCCGTCGGTCGCCACGTTCTGCCCGGAGTCGTAGTGCGTCTCGGCGTGGTAGCGCCAGAGGTGGTCCTTCGGGCACGACGTCGTGGCGATCCAGTCGCCGCGGCCGACGACCGCGTGGAAGCTGTCCAGCCGCAGCGGGATGCCGGCGACGATCTGGAGGTTGCGCGGGATGTTCGCGTGCGCGTGGTAGGACCAGCGGCCCGAGGTGAGCTTCTCGATCGACGCGGGGATCGGCTCCTGGACGCGCGCGGGCGAGCGCAGCACGACCCAGAAGTACACGGCGTTGGCCCCGCCGTTGACGACGGTGAGCGTCGGGTAGGTCTTGGTGCCGTCGGCGTCGGCGACGCCGCGGCCGTGGCCCATGATCGAGCGGGCGGGGCAGGCCTTCGGGCCGGAGTGGCGGAGCGCCTGGAGGTTGCACGTCGGCCACTTGGCGCCGTTGTAGAGGCCGCCCTTCGGGAACCAGACGTCGACGCTCTGCACCAGCGGCGGGTCGATGTCGTGCGGGATGTCGACGGTGATCCGCGCGTCGACCCGGACGCCCTGCGGGTGGGCCGGCGTGCCGGCCTTGTCCGGCGTCACCTTCACCTTCGCCGCGATCTTGATGGGCACGACGTCCTGCCCGAAGGCGAGGGCGGCGACCCCCAGCGCGGCGGCGGCGATGACCACGACGATTCCGACCCGGAGCATGCCTCGACGCTAGGGCAGTGAGCCGAGCTTTGCAAACAGGAGCATGTCCGGACACTCCTCGTGTAACTGTACCGTCCAGACGGTATAGTATGGCTCATGCCAGCTTTCCTCCTCCTCGCCTTCGCCATCCTCTCCGAGGTCGGCGCCACCCTTGCTCTTCGCGTCTCCGACGGGTTCTCCAGACCCATGCCGTCGGCGATCGTCGTCGTCGGCTACGGCATCTCGTTCTGGCTGCTGGCCCTCGCGCTCAAGGACATCCCCGTCTCGCTGACCTACGCGATCTGGTCCGGCGTGGGCACCGCGCTGATCGCGATCGCCGGCGTCGTTGCCTTCGGTGAGACCATGAACCTCATGAAGCTCGCCAGCCTCGGGATCATCGTCCTCGGCGTCGCCGGCCTCAGCGCCGCGGGCGGCGCGCACTAGTGCCGCGCCGGCCGGCGGGCGAGACCCGCGACAAGCTGCTGGACGCCGCCGCGCGCCTCCTGCTGCGCGACCCGTCGAAGCTCACGCTCGACGCGGTCGCCGAGGAGGCCGGCGTCTCCAAGGGCGGCCTGCTCTACCACTTCTCCTCCAAGGGCCAGCTCCTCGACGCGGTCGTCGACCGCTGGGAGGCCTCGTTCCAGGCCCGGATCGACGCCGACGCCGGCGACGAGCCCGGCGGCTGGACGCGCGCCTACGCCGACGCGAGCGCCCGCGACGGCACCGACCAGCACGCGCGCGAGATCGACAGCGGCATCCTCGCCGTGCTCGCCCTGCACCCCGAGCGGCTCGAGGCCGTCCGCGCGCGCTACGCGGGCTGGCAGGCGCGGTTCGTGGACGACGGCATCGACCCGGTCGAGGCCACGATCGTCCGGCTGGCCGCCGAGGGCCTGTGGTTCTGCGAGCTGCTGGGGCTCGCGCCGCCGACCGGCGAGCTGCGCGAGCAGGTCGTGCAGCGGCTGCTCGCGCTCACGCGTGAAGCGCCGAGATGAGTTCCCGCGCGTAGGGAGGTCTAAGGTTCCGGACGACACCTCGCCGTCCCGCTCCCCTCCCCAACCACCCCGGAGCCTGCTTTCCCCATGCGCACACTTGCCCGCTGGTGCTTCCGACACCGCCGGATCGTCCTCGCCGGATGGATCGTCGCCCTGATCGGCCTCTCGGCCATCCACGCCGGTGCCGGCAGCGACTACAAGGACTCGTTCAAGCTCAGCGGCACCGACAGCTTCGACGCCGTCCACCTGCTCCAGAAGTCCGCGCCCAAGGCGTCGGGCGACCAGGAGCAGATCGTGCTCGCCGCGAAGGACGGCAAGATCACCGACCCCGCCGTCAAGGCGAAGGTCGAGGCGATGCTCGCGAAGGTCGCCAAGCTCCCCCACGTCGCGTCGGTCGCCTCGCCCTACGCGGCCGACGGCGCCGTGCAGGTCGCCAAGGACGGCAAGATCGCCTACGCCCAGGTCAACCTGGACGGCGACGCGATCAAGGTGCCGGTCAACGCCACCAAGAAGCTCATCAAGACCGCGCAGGCCGCGGGCGACGACCAGCTCCAGGTCGAGCTCGGCGGCCAGGCGATCAAGCAGGCCGACCAGCCCGGCGGCGGCGGTCTGCTGATCGGCATCCTCGTCGCGGCGCTGGTGCTGTTCATCGTCTTCGGGTCGTTCCTTGCGGCGCTGCTGCCGCTGATCGGGGCGATCATCTCGCTCGGCGTCGGCATCGCGGTCATCGGCCTGCTCTCGCACGCGATCACGATGGCGTCGTTCAGCCAGGAGCTCTCGGCCCTCATCGGCCTCGGCGTCGGCGTCGACTACGCGCTCTTCATCGTCACGCGCTACCGGCAGGAGGTCCTGCGCGGGGTCAGCCCGGAGGACGCCGTCGTCGCGGCGCTCGACACCTCCGGCCGAGCGGTGCTCTTCGCGGGCATCACGGTCTGCATCGCGCTGCTCGGGATGTTCGCCCTGGGCGTCTCGTTCCTCTACGGCGTGGCGACCGCGGCCTCGATCGTCGTGGCGTTCACGGTGCTCTCGGCGCTGACGCTGCTGCCCGCGCTGCTCGGCTTCTTCGGGCGCCGCGTGCTGACCGGCAAGCAGCGCCGCGCGCTCGACGCCGGCGAGCTCTCGACGTCCGACGAGTCGAGCGCCTGGGCGCGCTGGGCGGGCGTGCTGGAGCGGCGGCCGATCGTCGCGGCCGTGCTCGCCACGATCGCCATGCTGATCCTCGCGGCGCCGTTCCTGTCGATGCGCCTCGGCTCCTCCGACAGCGGCTCGGACCCGGGCAGCACGACGACACGCAAGGCCTATGACCTGCTCGCGAAGGGCTTCGGCCCGGGCTTCAACGGTCCCTTGCAGCTCGTGGCGCAGGCGCCGAGCGCGACCCAGCAGGCGGCGTTCAAGCGCGTCGTCGCGGCCGTCGCCAAGACCGACGGCGTGGTCGCCACGACCAAGCCCGTGATCGTCGGCAAGGACATCGCGCTCGCGCAGGTCTTCCCGAAGGGCTCGCCGCAGGACAAGTCCACCGACGACCTCGTGCACAAGCTGCGCGACGACGTCGTCCCGGCGGCCGAGCGGAACCAGATCGACACGCTGGTCGGCGGCTCGACCGCGATCGGCATCGACTTCTCGAAGGTGCTGAGCCAGAAGCTGCCGCTGTTCATCGGGATCGTCGTCCTGCTGTCGTTCCTGCTGCTGATGGCCGTCTTCCGCAGCATCGTGATCCCGCTGATGGCGGCGATCATGAACCTGCTGTCGGTCGCGGCGGCGTTCGGCGTCGTGGTCGCGGTCTTCCAGCACGGCTGGGG
>JAOPZG010000036.1 GCA_025964215.1 Conexibacter sp. | reverse complement strand
CCGGAGGCCCGGGCGGCGACGGCGGCGCCGCCGAGTACGCCTCGATCGCCTCCGGCAGCGCTGTGGACGGCTGCGCGACGTTCACCTCCGGCACGGTGACCGCGGGGGCGGCGGGCCCGGGCGGCTACGGCGGCTACACCGGCAACGCGGCGCAAGGCGCGACGGGCCCGGCGGGCAGCCCCGGGACCGCGGGCGCGACCGACCCCACGGTGACCAACACCACGGGCGTCAACTGCGGCGCCCCGACGGTCTCGGTGCTCGACCAGACCGCGGTCGAGCCCTCCGGCCACGACGGCACGATGCCCGTCACCGTCACGCTCAGCGCCGCGCAGAGCAGCGCGGTGACCGTGCACTACGCGACCGCCGACGGCACGGCGCTCGCCGGGCGCGACTACGACGCGACGAGCGGGACGCTGACGCTCGCTCCCGGCCAGGCGAGCGCGACGATCCCCGTCACGCTGCACGACACGGGCTTCGGGCCGACCAAGGCCTTCACCATCTCCCTGAGCGCGCCGTCGTCGAACGCGACGATCGGTCGCGCCCAGGCCTCCGGGACGATCCGCGGCCGCGGACCGCTGAAGGTGACGGTCCTGTGGCAGCGCACCGACGGGCAGCCGCTCGTGCTCGACGAGCCCGGCAAGGCGCCGCAGGCCGACACGCTGCGGCTCGCCGACGACGACGCCGGCGAGATCCCGCAGGACGCGGTCGTCCAGGTCAAGCTGACCAACCAGGGCGACGCGACGCAGACCGACATCTCGCTCAACGGCGTGCCTGGGTTCTCCTACCACAACCCCGCCGACGCCCGGCAGACGCTGCCGATCGGGATCACCGGCAAGCAGGACCCGGAGAAGATCGCCCCGCTCGCGGGCGGCGCGTCGACCACCGTCACCTACCGCGTCCACGCCATCAACAACGGCGTCTTCGACCTCTCGCCGCAGGTGCTCTCCTCGGCCGAGGGCACCGGCGACACCGAGGTCAGCAACGGCCGGGGCACGATCACCGTCCTGCCGACCGCCTACCTCTGGCTGTCGGTCCGTCGCGGCAGCACCGGGACCGTGCAGGCCGGGCTGAACGAGACGCTAGTGGGGACCGTCACCAATCGCAGCCTCACCCAGACCATCGACGTCGACCCGCTCGAGCCGACCGACAGCGGCAACGCCGGCGGCGGCGCGCTGCACTACGTCGGCACCGGGCCGCTGGCCGACGGCGTCCAGCTGCCGTTCGTCGGGACGATGTCGCCGGGTCAGAGCCTCGACGTCACCGGCACCGTCGCCACCGGCTTCACGATCGGCACGCGCGGCGAGGTCCAGTACGACCCGCACGCGGCGGTCGTCAACGGCGACGGGTCGGAGACCGGGCTCTCCGGCAGCCAGATCGGGATGGCCACCGGCTCCTCGCCGCTCGACATCCCGGTCGACACCCGCGACCCCGCCGTGCCCGCGGTCACCGGCGACTCGCTGCGCGACAGCATCGCCGACGGCGTCTTCAAGACCGCCAGCCAGTGGTCCTACAACCACTTCATGGGCGCCGTGACGCTCCTCCAGCACCCGATCCAGACGGGCGTCAACGCGGCGGCCGGCGTCGCCGACTTCTCGATCGCGGCGACCAAGGACGTGGCGAACGCCGCGAACCTCCTCGGCGCGTTGTACGTGTTGAAGATCGGCTACGAGTCGATGACGCCCGACCAGCGCGAGGCGTTCGCGCAGTCGATCGTCGACGACTACCAGGCGAGCCACCTCGGCGGCGACGTCGGGAAGATGAAGGCCTCGGCCGAGGCCGCGCTGACGACCTTCGAGGTCGCGCTCCAGACCGGGGACTACAACAAGGTCGCCGAGTACCTCTACGGCGGGCTGACGACGGGCTTCACCGGCGCAGCCGACGCGCTGCTGGCCGACGTCACGATGCAGAAGCTCGCGACCGGCCTGAAGGTCGGCGCGGGCAAGGTCGTGGCCGGGCTGACCGAGGGCGACGGCGCGATCGCGCGGGCGATCGTCCTCAAGGACGCGATCCGCGACGCCGGCGTGACCGCCGTGCTGGGCAAGGGGATCAAGGGCGTCGAGCCGGGCCTGAACCTGCTGCTCAAGAAGGCGCAGGTCCTGACCAAGGACTTCGGCCTGACGCAGAAGCAGGTCACCGAGCTCATCAACTACTGCAAGCGCGAGAAGCTCATCATCGCGGTGCGCAGCCGTGCCACGACCGCGGCCGAGCTGATCCAGAAGGGCGAGGCGGTCGGCAAGAACGAGGTCATCAAGATCAAGGCCGTCAACAGCTGGGACCGCGACTACCTCGGGTACAGCAAGCACGACATGAACAAGGTCATCTGGGCCGAGCCGATCCCGGAGGCGCGGATGGAGGCGTCGATCGCCAAGCTGCCCGCCGAGCAGAAGGCGATCGTCCGCGAGCGCTGGAAGATCCGCAACGCCGAGTGGCACGACGACGACATCCGCAAGATCCTGCGCAAGGCCGAGAAGGAGCGGGAGATCAACTGGGGCTTCGACGGCTACGGCAACGACGCCGAGGTCAAGCGCGACGCGATCCGCCGCTTCGAGCTCAAGGACCAGCCGAGCCCGTACAAGGGCGTCAAGGACCGCAAGTACCAGCAGGTGCTCGTCGGCAACAAGCCGGGCACGACCAAGCACATCAGGTTGGTCCCGGTCACGCAGGACGTCGACGTCATGGCGATCCTGAAGTCCGACGGCTCGATCCTCAGCGCCGAGGAGCGCGCCGCCGCCTACATTCACCTCTGGGACATCCTCGACATCCAGCACGGCGAGACGCCGACGTGGATCATGAACGGCGAGATCATGTTCAAGAAGAAGGCCAAGCAGCTCGCCGACGTCGTCAGCGGCGGCGAGCCCCTCGCGGTCTTCAACCCGAAGGGCGGCGTCACCGCGGGCTTCTTCGACCCGGCGCTGACGATCTTCGACAACCAGACCAAGGGCGGCCGGATCTTCTTCAAGGGCGGCTACAACGACCCGCTCTCGAAGTGGACGGGCCAGCTCAAGCTCTCGGCCAGGGATCTGGCCAAGACGGTCAAGGGCAAGACGGGCGGGAAGTGAGCGCGAGGTGACGAGCGGCGCGGGGCATGCCTCGCCCGATTCGCGATGTGCCTGCTGCTGCCGGCGCATGGCCCGGCGTTGAGGACCTCGGCAGCCTAGGGGCGCCAGCGGCGATCAGCTCAGGGTGGCGGATTGCGGCTGGCCGCCGCGGATCCATTGCAGCGCGTCGCCGGTGAGCTCAAGCGAGCCGGGGGCGATGTCGTCCGGTCCGGGGTCGAGCAGTGTGACGCCGGCGCGGTCGGCCTTCCAGACCTGGGTCGCCGCGTCCCCCATGACGAACCCCTTGGCATAGGGGTTGGTCACGATCCAGGCGACGCGGCCGTCCGCGGTGAGCGCGAGGTCGCGCACGCCGAGGTCGAGCTGCTGGTCGTAGCCGACCGCCGAGCCGCTGCCGTCGGGTGGGGCGGCGTCGAGGGCGCGCAGCGTGTGCCCGGTGCGCGCGTCGCGCACAACGACCACGAATGTCGGCGACTCCTTGTAGAACGCCTTCTCTCGCACGTAGGCGAGTAGCGACCCGCGCAGCCGCCAGCGCGACAGGTCCACGACGGTCAAGTCGGCCTGCGGCGGACCCAGCTTGGTGAGCTTTCCGGTCACCTTCGAGCACGCGTGGTACCCGGGCGCAGCGCGGCCGAAGTAGACCCGCACCTGCGCGTTGGCAACGACCGTGACGGAGCCCTTCGACCCCGCGCAGCGGGTGGCCGCGTGTGCCGCGAGGGGCTGCGAGCCCATCGCGACGATCGCCGCCGCCGCCAGCAGTCCTGCCCATCTGAGATCAAGCATCTCGACGTGACCCGTATGGAGTCAGCTCAGGGTGGCGGACTGTGGCTGGCCGCCGCGGATCCATTGCAGCGCGTCGCCGGTGAGCTCGAGTGAGCCGGGGGCGATGTCCGGGCCGGAGTCCAGCAGGGCGACGCCGGTGCGGTCGGCCTTCCAGACCTGGGTCGGCGCCTCCCCGACGAAGCGGCCCTTGGCGTAGGGGTTGGTCACGATCCAGGCGACGCGACCGTCGGCGGTGAGCGCGAGGTCGCGCACGCCGAGGTCCAGCTGCTGGTCGTAGTAGGTCACCGAGCCGCTGCCGTCGGGTGGGGCGGCGTCGAGGGCGCGCAGGGTGTGCCCGGTCCGGACGTCGCGCACGACGACCACCAGGTCCGGCGGCCCGTCGGCCATGACCTTGTCGCGTGCGTAGGCCAGCAGCGATCCGCGCAGCCGCCAGCGCAAAAGGCTCACAACGGTGAGACCGGCCTTGCTCGATGGCGGGCCCAGCTTGGTGACCTTCCCGGTCACCTTCGAGCACGCGTGGTACCCGGGCGCAGCGCGGCCGAAGTAGACCCGCACCTGCGCGTTGGCGACGACCGTCACGGTGCCCTTCGACCCCGCGCAGCGAGTGGTCGCGTGTGCCGCGGCCGGGACGGTGCCAGTCACGACGACGATCGCCACCGTCAGAAGCCTTGACCATCTGGAACCATGCACAGGACTCGACGTGCGTCGCGCGATCAACTCAGCGTGGCGGATTGCGACTGGCCGCCGCGGAGCCATTGCAGCGCGTCGCCGGTGAGCTCAAGCGAGCCGGGGGCGATGTCCGGGCCGGGGTCCAGCAGCGCGACGCCGGCGCGGTCGGCCTTCCAGACCTGGGTCGCCGCATCCCCCAGGAACGCGCCCTTGGCGTAGGGGTTGGTCACGATCCATGCGACGCGGCCGTCCGTGGTGAGCGCGAGGTCGCGCACGCCGAGGTCCAGTTGGGAGTCGTAGCCGAGCGCCGAGCCGCTGCCGTCGGGTGGGGCGGCGTTGAGGGCGCGCAGCGTGTGCCCGGTGCGTACGTCGCGCACGACGACCACGAACGTCGGCGGCGCCTTGTATACCCCCTTCTTTCGCGCGTAGGCCAGCAGCGACCCGCGCAGTCGCCAGCGGGAAAGGTCCACGACGGTGAGGCCGTACGTGCTCGATAGGGGGCCTAGCTTCGTGACCTTCCCTGTGACCTTCGAGCACGCGCGGTACCCGCGCCGATCTCCGCTATAGACCCGCACCTGCGCGTCGGCAGCGAGTGTCACGGAGCCCTTCGACCCCGCGCAACGGGCGGCCGCGTGCGCCGCGACGGGGTGGGCGCTCGTCGAGACGATCGTCGCCGCCGCCAGCAGTGCTGCGGTCTTCAGGCGGTGCACTTGGTGGAGTCGCCGGTCTGCGGGTTGGTCACGAAGCGGTAGCAATAGAACTCGGGTCGCACGGGCGTGATCGGCGGCGAGCCGGTCGCCCCGGAGCGCTGGGTTAGGCCGGAGTCCCAGTCGAGCGACCCACGCCAGTGGTAGAGGTAGAACCTGGTTACCCGTGTGTAGTGGTTAACAATCCCCTCCGCGCCGGTGGCGGTGTTGCCGACGAGGTATCGCACGGCCACCGCCCCGCGGTTCGCTGGAGGCGCAGGGTCGCCCGTATGGGTCCTCGGGTAGGTATCGCCGTTGAGGCGGTAGAGACCACCCTGCTCGGTGAGCCAGATGTTGGGGCCGGGCGAGTTGATCGCCGCGGTGGGATCTGTCTGGGTCTGTTGGACGAAGTAGTCAATCTCGGCCCGGGTCTGGGAGTTGGCGGTGGTGTAGGCGTGGATGGCCCAGGCGGCTGGGACGACGGTCGGTGCGACGGCTTTGAGCCGGGCTTTGTAGGCCGACAGGTAGGTCTGGAGCGGGGCGTTCGGGTCCGGGTTGTCGTTGCCGTTGACGATGGGGTAGCGGTGCTTGTTGGTCGAGAGGTAGCTGTCGAGGAGGTCGCCGGCAGCGACGGTGCAGGTCGGCGCGGCCGTGCACTGGGAGCGCAGCTGGAGATACAGGTCGGCCGCCTGCGCCGGGTCGTTCTCCGTGCCGAGGCCTTCGCAGCAGTTCGGCTCGTTCCACGCGGTGTAGGTGGTCACGTAGGGATAGCGCTGCCGGAACGCGCGGACGCCATCGGCGTAGCCGGTCGCCGCGGGCGGGATGACGTCCTTCGCGCCGTCGTCGGGCGCGAACGAGACGAGGACCGAGTTGCTACCGCAGGAGCGGTTGGGGCAGGTCGCTGCCATCCACCGGTCTGCCTTGCGCAGCGCGTTCTGCGGCGACTTCTGACGGAACGTCTTGCAGGCCGCCGCGCTCATCCCGGCCGGGCAGGTCGGTAGGTTCGGGGCGGCCGTCGAGAGGTAGCAGGGGCCCGAGGACGGTCCGGGGGTCCCGCAGGTGGCACCCAGCGCCTGGATGACGGTGTCGAACTCGGCGATGTACCGGGCGGTGGTGAGCCCGAGCGACGGCAGCCGCGGGTCGTGGTAGACCGCGGCCTTCTGGTCTGAGAGGCCGTAGACGATCGTGTGCGGGTTGGCGGCCAGCGTCACCGGCGCGGCGAGCGCCGCCAGACCGGAGGCGGGCGGGTCTTCCATGTCGATCTCGTCGTGGGTCTCGTCGGTGTAGACGGTGAAGCGCTGCTCGGCGTAGTGGTCGAGTTGGTCGTAGACGCGGACGCGGATCTCCTGGTCGCCGCCCGGCCACTCGGCCGGGTCGAAGGTGTAGGTCGTGCTCCGCGGGCAACTGCCCGCCGCGCAGGTCTGGTTGCCGGTGCTGAGCATCGGGAAGTCGTTGACGTAGACCTCGATGCGCTTGACGCCGGAGCGCTCCGCGGAGGCCGACGAGGTCGAGCCGTCCGTCGCGTTGATCGTCAGACCGAGGCTGCCGGCGACGAAGTCCTCGCGCGCGGCGTAGAGGGCGCCCGAGAGCGCGATCGTCGGCGGCGTGACGTCGACCTTGAACTCGGCCGGCGTGACCGCCCGGCTGTTCCCGGCGGCGTCGGTGACGATCGCTTGCGCGTTGCTGCGTCCCTCCGAGAGGTTGTCGTAGCTCACCGTGCCCGAGACGGTCGGGTTGCAGATCGCGAGCGACCACGGGCAGCTCCCGTTGACCGTTCGTGCGTAGCCGCTGGCCTGGGCGTCGATCGTCCGCACGCCGAGCCCGTCGTCGGCGCCTGAGACGTCGAAGCTCAGCGCCCGGCTGCGCTGCCACCCGGTGGGGCCGGTGATCGTCCCGCTCGGCAGGCCGTAGTCGCCGAGCTCGGTCTCGAGCCCGGCGACGGACTGCTGGAAGTACCCGCGGATCCCGCCGTCCACGGTGTGCAGGCCGACGAGCGCCTGGTCGCCGTGGGAGCCGTTCTCAGTGTTCTGGGTCCCGACCTCCTGCGTCACCGAGCGATAGGTGTCGCAGCGGTCGCTCCAGGGGTACTCGTAGTGGGCGTCGTCGTAGCGGATGTTCAAGAACGTGCAGGTCGCCGGGCCGCCGATGGCGTTCGCGCCGGAGTCGTGGTTCATGCCCGAGGCCCGCACCCACTGGATGTGCGCGCCGGGGCGGCCGTAGAGGCTCAGCTGCCACCAACTGAAGACGCCGGCCGGGAAGCTCACGTAGGTCGGGTTCGGCAAGCGCTGGTACATGCCACAGCCCCAGCCCCCGTCGCCGTAGAAGTCGGTGACGTAATAGGCCGTCGCGCCGTGCCACTCCCACGGCGCCGAGGCGAGCGAGCAGCCGATGCGAACGTCCGTGATCGTCGGGTCGACGATGACCGGCCAGGCGATGTCGCGACCGGCGACGTCGACGTGCAAGCGCAGATGCGTGCCATCGATGGCCATGGTGACCGGGACCGGGACGTGGTCGGCGTCCCACGCGACCGGAGCGCTGATCGTGGTGATCGGCTGGCCGGATCCATCGACGACCGCGACATCGCCCTCCTGCCCCTGCTCGCGCAGCGACGCGCCGTCGGGCATCGACACGGCGAGATCGACATCTGCCGGGCTGGCGATCGATCGAAGGACGAGCGAGAGCTCGACCCCGCCGGAGACCGCCTGGCCGACCACGTCGGTGTCGGCGCTCGCGCCAGGCCAGACGATCGTGTCGCCGACGGGCGTCCCGGCGCCGGCGCCGGCGCCGGCGACCGTGACGCTCACCGCGCCCACCCCCACGCCCGCGGACGCCGTCGCGCCCAGCCGGACATCGGTGGCGGCGTTGACCGGTCGGAACCCGTCAGCGGCGCTGACGAGCCCGAGGTCGACCGGGGCGAGCGCGCCCGTCGCCTGGTCGCGAGCGCGCAGCGGCGCGGTCGACGTCAGGACCGAGCGGCGCCCGTCGGCCCCGAGCACCTCAGCCACGTGATCGCCGTCGCGGAACGCGGAGACCCGGCTGCCGACAGGCAGGTCGAGTGCGCGCCAGGACCGGGCCCCGACGAGCTCGGGGAACGCCGACTGGTCGGCGCTGATCGCTGCCGCGGGGGCCAGTCCGGCGAAACGCGTCGTCGAGAGCTGTCGGTCCGCGCGGGCCGCCGGGCTCTGATCGTGCGCGGGCGCCGCGGCCGGGTCGACCGCGACCGTCGGTGGGACGGCCAGGGGGCTCGCCGCCGTCGGCGACACCACGGCAGGCGGAGGCGCGAGCGGCTCACCGGCCGCGGAACCCGTCGCAACGGAGATCCCGAGACCGCCGCAGACGACGAACACCAGCCGCAACCGCACCGAGAATCTACGCAGCACGTCCAACCTCAGGTCGTCATCTGGATGGCCGCGCCGCACGCGCGAAGGACCCCCGATCGAGCGAGGACATCAACTAGCCGTTCATCGTCTTTCGATGTCAGCTGAGCCCTCTGGCCCGGATCGGCAAGGCGAAGGCGCAAGGTATACAGACTCATTGCTGTGTGCAAGCGACCGACGGATCCAATGTCGCTCTTAACGAATATCAGTATCGATCAATGAGCATGAAGATCGACAACGTCGACGAAAGTCCGTCGATACCACTGCGTGAACGCCCTTCCGTCTCCAGACTGAGATGGAAAGTGATGCAAGCTTTATCGTGGCACGCGCGGCCCGTCGAGGGCCGACGTACGACGCCGGGACGTCGAGCGCGGTGGTAGCGAGTCGTTCGCCATCCCGAACGGCTGTGTGCCAGTTCTTGGCGGATCTCAGGCTGAGCCCCTATCGTTGCGGCGCGAAGGCACGGAAAACCGGAGCATGGACGGATCAGAGTGCGGAACCCGCGACAGTGGAGCACGGACGCGATCCCGGTCGCCGAGCAGTTCGACTTCTGGCGGGCGATGGTCTGGGAGGCGTTCGTCCCCGTCGTGCCGCGGCGGCCCAGCGACGGGCCGTTCGTCGGGCGGATCGCCTCGCGGTCGATCGGTGCGCTCGGGGCGAGCCACATCGTCTCCGAGGCCCAGAGCGCGCAACGCACCGCAGAGCAGGCGACGCGCGAGCCCGGCGACGTGCTCTTCCTCAACCTCCCGCTGTCCGGCGGCAGCCGTGCCTTCCAGGGCGGAAGGGTCGCGGAGCTCGCGGGCGGCGACTTCGTGCTCGTCGACAGCGCGCGGCCCTTCGACCTCGAGTTCGACCGTCCCTTCGAGCAGCTCTCGTTCACGATCCCGCACGAGGCGCTGGCGCCGCTGGTGGCCGACCTCGACACTGCGACCGCGCTGCGCGTCCGCGGCGACGTCGGGCTCGGCGCCGTCGCCA
>JAOPZG010000027.1 GCA_025964215.1 Conexibacter sp. | reverse complement strand
GCGCTGCGCGCCGACACCGCCGCGCGCGCGGAGCTCGAGGCCCGTGCCGCCGCGCTCGCCGCCACCGACGACCCGGCCGCGCGCACCGCGATCTACGACGTCATCTGGGACCGGATCATCGACGGCTCCGGCAACCTCGCCTACCGCCTCGCGCTCAACACGCTCGTCGCCGGCCAGCGCCTGCTGTCCTTCGACGCGGACACCGTCGGCGCCGAGATCGCCGACGCGCCCGCGATCCGGGAGCTCGCGCGCGCCATCGCCGCCGCCGACCCCGACGCGGCTCACGCCGCCGCGCGCGGGCTGCTCCAGCGCTCGATCCCGAGCGAGGGCACGTCGCGATGACCGAGGTCCTGTACTACGCGTTCCCCTACTTCATCCTGCTGCTGATCGTCGAGTTCCTGTCCTTCCGGCACTACCAGGAGGACGACGGCGACGGGCTGATCGGCTACGACCTGCAGGACTCGCGCACGTCGATCACGATGGGGATCGGCAACGTCATCATCAACGTGGGCTGGAAGTTCGCGGTCCTCGCGCTGTACGCGGTGTTGTACGAGTTGGCTCCATGGCACCTGCCGACGGACGCGTGGTGGGTCTGGGTCGCGCTCTTCTTCGCCGACGACTTCTCCTACTACTGGTTCCATCGCGTCTCGCACGAGTCGCGCGTCTTCTGGGCCTCGCACGTGGTCCATCACTCGAGCGAGCACTACAACTTGAGCACGGCCCTGCGGCAGACGTGGGTCCCGATGACCTACGCGCCGTTCTGGCTGTGGATGCCGCTCGCCGGCTTCGCGCCGTGGATGGTCCTGCTCGCGCAGGCGTGGTCGCTGATCTACCAGTTCGGGATCCACACCGAGCGCATCGGACGGCTGCCGCGGCCGATCGAGATGGTGTTCAACACGCCGTCGCACCACCGGGTCCACCACGGCTCCAACGAGCAGTACCTGGACAAGAACTACGGCGGGATCCTCGTGATCTGGGACCGGCTCTTCGGGACCTGGGAGCCGGAGGACGAGCGCGTCCGCTACGGGTTGACCACCAACATCGAGACGCACAACCTCGTGCGCGTCGCGTTCCACGGGTACGTCGAGCTGTGGGGCGACATCCGCCGCGCGCGGTCGTGGCGGACGCGCTTCGGGCTGGCGTGGCACGGCCCGGGCTGGACCCCGCCGGGTGAGCCCGAGCTCGAGCCCTCCTCGGGCTCGCGCGGCTGAGGCTCTACGCTCGAACCATGATCGAGCTCTATCAGGCCGAGTGGTGCCCCTTCTCCCACCAGGTGCGCCAGCGCCTGACCGAGCTGATGGTGCCGTTCGTCGCGCACCAGGTCGAGCCGGAGCCGCACGAGCGCGACGCCATGGCGGGCGCGACCGGCGGCGGCCGGATCATCCCGGCGCTGATCCTCGAGGACGGCACGGTCGTCGGCGGCGACACCGACGAGATCCTCGACGCCCTCGACCGCCTCTACCAGGAGAACGACTTCACGGTCACCCACCACGAGCGGCGGGTCGAGGCGCAGCTGTTCGAGCAGGAGTAGGCGCCTGGGCGCTACGCGCCCGCGAGCATCAGCGCGCCCCAGTCCTCGGTCGCGCCCAGGCGCGACAGCACGCCCGCGAGCTGGCCAACCGAGCGCGCGACCGCGAGGTCGTGCGGGTGGGGTGTGACGGTGGCGGCGAGGGAGAGCGCGGCGCCGAGGTGGTCGAGGGCGCGGTCGGCGATCATCGCGAGCGCGGGGCCGTCGAGGGTGGTCGGCTTCGTGAGGATGTCGCCGAGGACGACGGCGGCCAACCCGTAGGCCTTGAGCGCGTCGTCGGGCGGCAGCAGCTCCAACCGGTTCGCGACGTGCGTGGTGAACGTGTCCTGGTCGCCGGCGCGCCAGGCGACGAGGGTCTCGAGCGCGGCCATGGTGCGGTCGCGGTCGACGGAGCGCGCGAGGCCGGCGCCGAGCAGGCCGACGCCGCCGTCCTTCAGCAGCACGACGTGCCCCGGGCGCGGGTCGGTGAGGACGAGGCCGCCGCGGGCCGCCCCCACATGCGCGGCGACGAGCGTCCGCGCCACCGCGCCCGGGTCGGCGACCTTCGCCTTCGGGTCCGCGAGCGTGCGGCCGTCGAGCAGCTCGGTGACGAGCACCGCCTCGCCGCTGAGGTCCATGTCCGGCGCGGGGATCACGAGGCCGTCGATCCCGCGCAGCAGCCGCCGCACCTGGCGCTGGGTGCTCGCCTCGTGCTCGAGGTCCAGCTCGTCGAGCGCGGTCTCGCGGACCTCGCGCAGGATCGCGCCGGCGTCCATGGCGCCGAAGACCTGGCGCAGCGGCGTCGCCAGGACGTCGAGCAAGGCAAGGTCATTGCGAACGGCGCTCGCGAGCCCCGGTCGCAGGACCTTGATCGCGACCGGCGTGCCGTCGCGCACGCCGCGGTGGACGACGGCGCTCGGCGTGACCGCCAGCGGCTCGCGGTCCAGCTCGTCGAGGACCTTGCCGTGCGGGCTGCCCCACGCGCCCTTGAGCACCTTCTCGACGTCCTTGAACGCCACCGGCGTCGCCGCGGCGGCACGGGCGCGCTCGAGCTCCTTCGGGAGTCCCGCCAGCGCGGCCGGCACCGCGTCGGACGGGACGAGCGCGGCCGCGCGCCCGAGGGCGACGCGGCCGCT
>JAOPZG010000656.1 GCA_025964215.1 Conexibacter sp. | reverse complement strand
CGCGGCCGGGCGACGACGGCGAGCGCGCGGCGTGGATCGCGCCGACGGTCGCCTTCGGCGAGGACCACGCGAGCGTCCGCGACGAGCTCGGCGCCATGGTCATCGCGATGGCCAATCGCGCGATGCGCGGCGACCTGGGCGAGCGCGGCGTGCCGACCGCGGTCCAAGACGATGTCCTTGCCATGCGCAAGGCATATGACTACGGCTACCACGCCGACAGCTCGCGCCCGCGCAACACGGGCGTCGTCAGCGACCGGCTGACCGAGCACCTCATCGACAGCCTCTGCGTGTGGGGCGGCGAGGCGCGCTTCAAGGCGACGCTCGACGGCCTCGCCGAGGACGGCTGGACCGGGGTGATGTTCATCCTCGGCCAGGCCGAGCAGCTGAGCGTGGTCCACACGCTCGGGACGCGCCTGCAGCGCCTCGGGCTGCTCAATACGAGCGCGGCAGCCCCAGCGAGTGCTGCGCCACGTAGTTGAGGACCATCTCGCGCGAGACCGGCGCGATCTTCATCAGGCGGACAATGAACCAGAGGTCGGCGAGGCCGTACTCCATCGCGAGGCCGTTGCCGCCGTGGGCCTGGATCGCGCGGTCGAGGCAGAGCGCGCCGGCGTCGGCGGCGAGCAGCTTGGCCATGTTGGAGGCCTCGCCCGCGGGCGCGCCGGCGTCGTGGAGGATCGCGGCCTTCGCGGTCATGAGGCGCGCGGCCTCGAGCGCGATCTTCGCCTCGGCCAGCGGGTGGCTGACGCCCTGGTGCGCGCCGATCGGCTTGCCCCAGACCGCGCGCTCGTTGGCGTAGGCCGAGGCCTTCTCCAGCGCGTAGCGGCCGATGCCGTTGGCGACGGCGGCGCCGAGGATCCGCTCGGGGTTGAGGCCGTCGAACGCCGCCGCCAGCCCCGCGCCCTGGCCGCCGATCAGGCAGTCGCCGGGGACCGCGACGTCGTCGAGGAAGAGCGTCCACTGCTGCTCGGGCGCCTCGGAGACGGTCGGGATCGGCTGGCGCGTCATCCCGGGCGCGTCGACCTCGACCATGAACATCGACAGCTCGGCGCGGCCGTCGGGCCCGGGCTCGCCCGTGCGGGCGAGCATCAGCATCGCCTGCGCGTCCTCGACACCCGAGATGTAGGTCTTGGTCCCGCGCAGCAGCCAGCGGTCGCCGTCGCGCCGGGCGCGGGTGGCGATCTTGTGGCTGTTGGATCCGGCGTCCGGCTCGGTGACCGCGAGCGCGTAGTGCCCCGCGCCGGTGCCCAGCGGCCGCAGCCAGCGCTCCTTCTGCTCCGCCGTGCCATGGCGCGTGAGGATCGTGCCGGCGACGCCGGGCGAGACCATCAGCGGCAGCAGCGGACAGCCCGCCGCGCTCAGCTCCTCCTCGACGATCGCGAGCTCGGTGAGGCCCTGACCGCCGCCGTCGTACTCCTCGGGGAGGTTGACGCCGAGGTAGCCGTGCGTCGCGAGCGCCTGCCACAGCTCCGCCGGCGGCTCGCCTTCCGCGCGCACGCGCGCGAAGTACGCGTGCCCGAACGAGCTCGCGATCGCGGAGACCGACTCGCGCAGCATCCGGTGCTCGTCGGACTCGACGAGGGGCAGCGCGGGCGTGACGGTGCTCATGGTGTTGACCGTAGACGTGCGCGCACGCGGCACGACTGTCGTTGGCGCCAGTCCGGCGGCGCGCGGCGCCGGCGGGCACTTCGGGCCCGAACGCCGAATCGAGCCATCCGAACGCCATCGAGCCACCCGAACGCCATCGAGGGACGATTGCTGGCCGCATATCGACCATCCGTCGTCCCTCGACGCGCCGTGGAGCGGCGATTCGGTCCCGAACGACCCGCGCCCCGGCGCCGGCGGACGACGAGCCGGCGCTGCGAGCGCCGGCTACGCCTCACTCCCTCGGTGACGACGGACCACGCCGCGCGCCCGGACTAACGCCCGAGCTGAGCGCCGACCAACGCCTACAGCTCCTCCAGCGCCTCCAGCGGCAGCCCCGCCGTGACCCGCGTCCCACCCGACGGCCCGCGCGCCACGGTCAACGTCCCGCCCTGCTCCGCCACCACGCGGCGCAGCGACGACAGCCCATGGTGGTGCGCGCCGTCGTCGTCCGGCACGCCGCAGCCGTTGTCGGCCACCGTCAGCACCAGCCGATCGCGTGTCGAGATCTCGAGCCGGACCTCGACCTCGCACGGCCCCGCGTGCTTGGCGGCGTTCACGAGCGACTCGCGCGCGACCTTGACCAGCGCGTCGCTCTTCGGCCGCGACAGGTGGCGCGCCGGCAGCGCCGCGTCGGCCTCGACGTGGAGCGTCACCGGCAGCTCGAACTCGTCCTCGACGCTCGCGACCGTGGACGACAGCCGCGTCGTGATGTCGGAGGCCGGCGCGCTGGAGAGTTGATGAATAACTGTCCGGATCGCCGTGTCGCCGCGGATCAGCAGCCCGCGCGAGCGCACGATCGCGTCCGCGGTCGCCTCCTCCAGCCCGCCGCGCTGGAGGATCGCGTCCAGGCTCAGCTGCGCCGCGAAGAGGATCTGGGCAACATCATCATGAAGGTCGTCCGCGATCCGCTGGCGCTCGTGCAGCCGCGCCAGCTCGGCGCTCTGGTGCTGGTAGCGCTCCGTCGCGCGCGACAGCGCCGCGAGGTTCGCCATCCGCATCAGCGAGCGCCGCTCGGCCTTCGCGAACGGCTCGCCCCGCCCGCGGAACGCCGCGAGCGTGCCGACGCGCTGGTGGCCCAGCCGGATCGGCACGTAGAACGCGGCGTGCCCCGGATCGCCGGCGCGGCGCGGGCCAACCACATAGGCGCGGACGCCCGGGTTGCTCCCCGCCTCCTCGAGCACGACCTCCTCGTACTCGGCGTGCGCCAGCCCGCGGCGTGCGACGATCGGCGGCGAGTCGGCCGGCACGATCGCGAGCAGGTTCGCGTCGGTCGCCGCGCACAGCTCTTCCAAGACCGGCACGAGGAAGCTCTGGACGCTGGAGCCCGACGCGACCGCCACCGCGACGTCGGCCAGGATCCCCTCCAGGCGCTGCTGCCGGCGCAGCCGCAGCAGCGTCGTCGCGAGCTCCACGATCGTCGCCACCCGCGGCGCGAGCATCAGCGCGCGCTCCAGGTCGTCGAGCGTGAACGGCGTCGGCTTGTTGGCGATGTGCAGGACGCCGACCCGGTTCAACGGGACCGTCATCAGCCGCGTGATCCCGAACGCGTCCACGTAGTCCTGGCGGATGCCCGCGTCCTGCGAGGACAGGTTCGAGATGTAGGACTGCCCCGTCGTGAAGACCCGCGCCGAGTTGGACGCCGGGTCGAAGAGGTTGACCTGGTGCGAGGCGGCGACCTCGCCCGGCGCGCCGAACGCGCCCGGCGACATCTGCAGGATGTTGCGCTGCTGGTCGACGACCATCACCGCGGTCAGCGCGCCGCCGAAGACCGGCCCGAGCGCCTCGGTCACCGCGTGGCTCAGGTCCTCCAGGTCGTGGACCGAGACGACGAGCTGGTCGAGCCCCGCGAGGATCCCGGCGCTGTCGAGCTGCGCCGGCGGCCGCCGCGCCATCCCGAGCGCGATCGCCACCTGCGCCGCGAAGATGTCCAACAACTCGGGATGGACGAAGTCGCCGGTGTCGTGGCGCAGCCCGTGGACCGCGCCGAGCCGCTCGCCCTCGAGCATCACCGGCGCGCTCAGCACGCCCGCGTACTCGCGCGCGAGGAAGCGCGGGTCGCCGGTC
>JAOPZG010000596.1 GCA_025964215.1 Conexibacter sp. | reverse complement strand
TCCCCTGCTCGTAGACCGCGGCACCGGCCTGGCCGCCGACCTTGATGAGCTGCTCGACGGCGGCCGGGCGGTAGACGTCGCAGGCGGCGACGGCGACCGAGGAGCCGTTCTGCTCTTTGAGCAGGCGCGCGAGCTTGGCCGTGGCGGTCGTCTTGCCGGAGCCCTGGAGGCCGGCCATGAGGATGACCGTCGGCGGGCGCGGCGCGAAGGTGATGCCGGCCGAGGAGCCGCCCATCAGGGCGGTGAGCTCCTCGTTGACGATCTTGACGACCTGCTGGCCGGGGTTGAGCTGGCCGAGGACGCCGGCGCCGAGGCAGCGCTCCTTGACGGTCGCCGTGAACTGCTTGACGACCTTGAAGTTGACGTCGGCCTCCAGCAGCGCGAGGCGGATCTCGCGCATCGCCTTGTTGACGTCGTCCTCGGTCAGCGTGCCGCGGCCGCGGACGTCGGACAGGGTCTCCTGGAGCTTCTCGGCAAGGGCGTCGAACACGAGGCCGCTCAGTGTACGGCCCGCGGGCGGGCCTCAGCGCGGGCGGATCAGCGTCACGCCGTCGCGAACCGTGAGCTGCGTGGCGATCACGCGCTCGTCGGCGACCCAGCGGTCGTTGAGGTCCGCGATCATGCGGTCGCCGTCGCTGTCGGGATCCAGGACGCCGCCGTCGCGCAGCGTGTTGTCGACCACGATCAGGCCGGTCGGCGCGAGCTTGGCCAGCGCCGCCTCGTAGTAGTCGGGGTAGCCGGTCTTGTCGGCGTCGATGAACACCAGGTCGAACGGGCCGTCGAGGCTGTCGAGCGACGCCAGCGCCGGACCGCGCAGGATCTCGATGCGGTCGGCGAACGGCGAGGCGTCGACGTGGCGCTGGGCGAAGTCGGCGTGCTGGTCGGCGATCTCGAGCGTCACGAGCCGCCCGCCGAGCGGCAGCGCGGCGGCCATCGCCAGCGCGCTGTAGCCGGCGTAGGTGCCGACCTCGACGACGAGCCGCGGGCGCATGACGAAGACGAGCGTCTCCAGCAGCCGACCGACGACCGGGCCGCTGAGCATCGACGGGTAGGGCAGCTCGGTCGCGGCCTCGGCGTGCAGCCGATCCATCCACGCCCCGAAGGGCGTGGTGTGGCCGGCCGCGTAGGCGTCGACGTCAGACCGGACGAGGTCCGACATGCGGCGGCTGGGGGTCGTCGTCGTGCGCGCCGAACGCGCCCTTGATGTGGTCCAGGGCCTGGGTGAACTCCGAGGGGATGATCCACACCTTGTTGGCGTCGCCCTGCGCGATCTTCGGCAGCATCTGGAGGTATTGGTAGCTGAGGAGCTTGGGATCCGGGTCGCCCTCGTGGATGGCCTGGAAGATCGTGCCGATCGCCTTCGCCTCCCCCTCGGCGCGGAGGATCTGCGACTCGCGGGAGCCCTCGGCGCGCAGGATCTGCGACTGCTTCTCGCCCTCGGCGTCGAGGATCTGCGCCTGCTTGGAGCCCTCGGCGGTGAGGATCGCTGCGCGGCGGTCGCGCTCGGCGCGCATCTGCTTCTCCATCGCCTCCTGGATCCCGGCCGGCGGGTCGACGGCCTTGAGCTCGACGCGGTTGATCCGGATCCCCCACTTGCCCGTCGCCTCGTCCAGGACGATCCGCAGCTGCGTGTTGATCTGGTCGCGGCTGGTCAGCGACTGCTCGAGCGTGAGCCCGCCGATGACGTTGCGCAGCGTCGTGACCGTCAGCTGCTCGATCGCCTGCAGCGGGTTGGCGACCTCGTAGGACGCCGACTTCGGGTCGGTGATCGTGAAGTAGAGGACCGTGTCGATGTTGACCGTCACGTTGTCCTCGGTGATCACGCCGTTGGGCGGGAAGCTGACGACCTGCTCGCGGAGGTCGATCAGCGGCTTCACGCGGTCGATGAACGGCAGGACGATCGTCAGGCCGGGGTCGAGCGTGCGGCTGTAGCGGCCGAGGCGCTCGACGACGCCGGCGCGCGCCTGCGGGATGATCCTGATCGTCTGCGACGCGACGAAGAGCGCGAAGAGCAGGATGACGACGAGCGCGATCAGCGCGGCCACGGGGATACCTCCGGTGAGGGGATTGCGAAGTTGGTGCTCATGGCTCGACCAGCGCGGTCGCCCCGCGGATCTCGACGACCTGGACCTTCTCGCCGGCCGGGATCGTGCGGCTCTCGTCGTAGGCGCGTGCGGTCCAGACCTCGCCGTCGATGCGGACGGAGCCGACGCCCTCGTCGTTGGCGACGCGCTCGAGCACCATCGCCGAGCGGCCGACGAGCGCGGCGGCGCCGGTCCGGATCCGCGGCGGCGTGTACAGATGGCGCTTGGCGATCGGCCGGACGAGCGCGAAGCACGCGAGCGTCAGCGCGGCGAAGACGATGACCTGGATCGCCCCGCCGCCGCCCACGACCGAGGCGATCATCGCGCCGAAGGCGCCCACGGCGAACGGCGCGAGGAAGAAGCCGGCGGTCAGCATCTCGCCGACGGCGGCGAAGACGCCCGCGATCAGCCACAGGATCCATGCGTCCATTGCGGCCGAGTATCACAGGCCGCGCCCGCGGGCAGGACGGTTGCGCCTACGTGCTGACCAGCGCGCGGGCGAAGTCATCGGACGACTTCGCGCCCAGCCGGGCTCAGCTGCTCACGAGCGCGCGGGCGAAGTCGTCCGCGTCGAACGGGCGCAGGTCCTCCAGCGCCTCGCCGATCCCGATCAGCTTGACCGGGATCCCGAGCTCGCCGGCGATGGCGAGCGCGATGCCGCCCTTGGCGGTGCCGTCGAGCTTGGTCAGGACGATGCCGTCGACCGGGACGGCCTCGGAGAAGAGCTTGGCCTGGCGGACGCCGTTCTGGCCGGTGGTCGAGTCGATCGTGAGCAGCGTCTCGTGCGGCGCGTCGGGCATCTGCTTGCCGATCACGCGGCGGATCTTCGTCAGCTCGGCCATCAGCTCCTCCTGGTTGTGGAGGCGGCCGGCGGTGTCGATGATCACGACGTCCACCCCGCGCTCGCGGCCCTGCTTGACGGCGTCGAAGGCCACGGCGCCGGGGTCGGAGCCCTCGGGGCCGGTGACGATGTCGACCTCGGCGCGGCGCGCCCACTCGGCGAGCTGCTCGACGGCGGCGGCGCGGAAGGTGTCGGCGGCGCCGAGCAGGACGGTCTTGCCGAGCTCCTGGCGCAGGTGCCACGCGAGCTTGCCGATGGTGGTGGTCTTGCCCGTGCCGTTGACGCCGACGGCCATGATCACCGTGGGCTCGTGACGCAGGTCGATGGTGTCGTTACCGGTCTTGGCGATGTCGCTGAGCAGCTCCACGAGGCGGTCCTGGAGCGCGGGGCCGCCCTCGACGCTGCCGGCGGTCGCCTCCTGCTCGAGCTGGCCGACGACGCTCGCGGTCGTGCGGGCGCCGACGTCGGCCATGATCAGCGCCTCCTCGAGGCGCTCCCAGGTCTCGTCGTCGAGCGTGTCGAAGAGCGTCGCCTGGATCTCGGAGGTCAGCGCCTCGCGGGTCTTCGAGAGGTTCTGGCGCAGCCGCTTGAAGAAGCCGCCGCGGCGCTCTTCGGGCAGGTCATCGCCCTCGCCGGCGGTCGGGAGGGGACCGGCGGTGTCGCCGGTCAGGAAGAGGTCGCGCCATTCACGGGCCATGGCGCGCGAAGATAGCGGGGTGATCGACGTGCGAACCGTCCCGTCCGACGAGCCTCCGGCCACCGACCTCGTCGCGGCGATGGTCGACGAGGTCTCCGAGCTCTACGGGCGCATCGACGTGCCGGGGGCGCCGACGGCGACGCCGGAGGACTTCTCGGCGGACCGCGGCGGCGCGTTCCTGGTGGTCTTCGAGGACGGCGTGCCGGTGGCGGGCGGCGGGCTGAAGCGGCTGGGCGCCGGCGCCTGCGAGATCAAGCGGATGTTCGTGGTGCCGGACGCGCGCGGGCGCGGGCACGCCTCGCGGTTGTTGCAGGGGCTGGAGGACGAGGCGCGGCGGCTGGGCTACGCGATCGCCCGGCTCGACACCGGCAAGCACCAGCCGGCGGCGCAGGCGATGTACGAGCGCGCGGGCTACGCGCCGATCGGGAACTTCAACGCGAACCCGTTCGCGAGCTTCTGGGGCGAGAAGAAGCTCTCGTCCTAGTAGCGCCCGGAGATCAGGTCCCAGGCGCGGCGCAGCTTGCCCTGGAGGGCGCTGTCTGAGTCCTCCTCGCCATGGCTCTCGATGACGCCGGGCGAGGCGGAGGGCTCGGGGAGCGCCTCGATCTCCGCGGGCGTGAGCGTGAGCGTGACGGCGCGCTCGAAGATCTCGCCGACCTGCGGCGCGTCGACGAACTTGAGCCCGCCGGGGCCGGTGCGGACGTCGATGACGATGCCGTCGAAGATCTCGGTCTGCTCGTCGGCCAGCACGTGCTCGACCTTGCCGACGGTCGTGCCATCGCTGGCGAGCACGTCGGTGCCGTCGGTGAGGGTGAGGTATGAGCCGGGGGCGCCGTGGTCCATGGTGGGAGGGTTACCCGGCGGCGCGCGGGTCAAGCGCGGCGCGCCTTCGTCCGCCGCCGCCCGAGCGCGGGCGGTTCGGGGCCGAAGCAGGATCCGGGTCGCTGTGAGCTGCCTATAGGAGACCTCAGCGACCCGGATCGATCGTTCGGCAGCGAATCACGGTCGCCCGAGTCCCGCGACCGCGCAGCGCGACCGCTTCCGCGGAGCGCCGCGAGCGCTGGCGCTACGGCGCGCCCGCCCCCACCGGCTCGCCCTGCGCCGCCTCCGCGTCCGCCACGTAGTCCTTCGGCATCTTGCGCGAGACGATCTTGGAGACGCCGTCGTTGCCCATCGAGACGCCGTAGAGCGTGTCGGCCGCCTCCATCGTGCGCTTCTGGTGGGTCACGACGATGAACTGCGCGCGGTCGGCGTGGGTCTGCAGGAGGTCGAGGTAGCGCGTGATGTTGAGGTCGTCGAGCGCGGCCTCGACCTCGTCGAGGATGTAGAACGGGCACGGCTTCGCGAGGAAGACGCTGAAGAGGAACGCGATCGCGGTCATCGTCTTCTCGCCGCCGCTGAGCAGCGTCAAGCGCTTCATGGACTTGCCCGCGGGGGTGATCTCGATCTCGACGCCGAGGTCGTCGTCGGGGTCGATGCCGCCCTCGTCGGCGGCCGCCTCGGCGTCGGCGGCGGCCTCGGCGGCCGCTTCGGCCTCGACGTCGGAGCTGCCGTCGCCGGAGTCCTCCGCGGAGGCGCCGCCGAGCACCGCGCGCGGCGCGTTGTCCTCGCGCACGAGCGTCAGCCGCCCGCCGCCGCCCGGGAAGAGCGTCTGCGAGAGCTCCTCGAAGTTCTTGGCCGCGGCCTCGAAGGTCTCGGTGAACGTCGTGCGGATCAGGCGGTCCGTGTCGCGGATGAAGGCGCGCAGCTCTCGCAGCGCGGTCTCCAGGTCGGTCCGCTGGCGCTCCATCTCGTCGACGTGCGCGACGGCCTCGTCGTACTCCTGCTTGGCCAGCGGGTTGACGGGGCCGAGCTGCTCGCGGCGCTTGACGAGCCGCTCGATCCGCTGGCGCAGCTGGACGGCCTCCTCGACCGGCAGCGGCTCCTCGCGCGGCTCGGCGGCGAGCTCGAGCTTCTCGGCCAGCGCGGTGAGCTCCAGCGCCGCCTCGGCTTCCTGGTCGCGCAGCTGCTGGGCGCGGACCTCGGCGCGGGTGACGAGCTCGTTGCGCTCGCCGAGCCGCTGCTGGATCTCGGCCTCGGACGCCGCGCACGCGCGCAGCTCCTGGGCGACGACGTCGCCCTCGGCGCGGTCGGCGGCGAGCGCGGACTCCATCTCGCGCATCCGCTCCATCACGGCCTCGTGGACGATCGCGAGCACGTCGGCGACGCGGCCGGCCGCCGGGCCGAGCGCGGTGTCGCGGGCGAGCTGGGCCTCGAGGTGGGCGATCCGCTGCGTCCGCTCGGCGCGGGCCTTCGCGGCCTGCTCGGCGACGCGGCGCTCGGAGGTCAGCTCGCCCTCGAGCTGCGCGCGCCGGACCGCGGCCTCGCCCTGCTCGGGCGCCTTGCGCCGCTCCTGCATCAGCCACGCGGCCTGCCGCTCGGACTCCTTGGCCTCCGCGTACGCGCGCTCGGCGTCGCGCCGCTCGCGCTCGGCCTCGTCGCGCGAGGCGTCGGCGGCGCCGACGGCCTGCGACGCCGACTCGACGCCCTTGCCCGCCTCGTGCTCGGCCTGGACGTGCGTCTCGCTCTGGGCGATCAGCGCATCACGCTGGTTGCGCATCGCGAGGACGCGCTCCGCGCCGCCCTCGGCCGCCTGCTGCAGCTCGCGCGTGGCGCCGAGCCAGGCACGGCCCGCGGCGGTGACCGCGACGCCGGTGAAGGAATCGGGGACGTCGTCGAGCGCCTCGACGAGCCAGGCGTCGGCGAGCAGGCGGCGCGCGAGGGAGAGCGCGGGCTCGGGGCCGCGGATGAGGTCGACGAAGGGGCGCGCGCCGGGGGCGGGCGGCGTCGAGGTGGCGGGAGAAGGATTCGAACCTTCGACGTCTGCGACCAGCGCGCGGCCGCCATCCCGCTTCGCGCGGTCGAGCAGCGCGCCGCCCGCGGCGCGATCCTCCACGACCGCGGCGGACAGCCGTGCGCCGAGCGCCGCGGAGAGCGCGAGCTCCGCGCCCGCCTCCACCTCGAGGTCGTCCGAGAGCGACCGTGCGCTCCCCGGCGCGCCCGCGGCCGAGCGCAGGAACTGGTTCGCCCGCGCCAGCTCGGCGCCGATCTTCGCGGCG
>JAOPZG010000422.1 GCA_025964215.1 Conexibacter sp. | reverse complement strand
CCCGTGCGGCGCGGCGGCGAGCAGCAGCTGCGCGCGGTTGTCGAGCTTGCCGGCGACGAAGCGCGTGGGGGAGGGGATCGCGAGCAGCAGCAGGCGCCGCGTGCCGGTCCGCATCGCCGCGGCCTGCGCGCCCCGCGACTCGAGCATCTTCACGTCCACGTGGCCGCCGCGGTCCACGAGCGCCGGGAACGCGCGGCCGTCCTCGCCGCCGGCGCGCAGCGCGATCTCGCGCGGCAGGACGTCGATCGTCCACGCGGTCAGGCCCGTGTGCTCGTACTGCGCGGTCGCGGCCGACAGCGCGGCGCGCAGCCGCGGGCGGACCTGCTCGCGGACGCCGGCCAGGTCGGTCCCGACCGCGAGCACCGCGCCGCCCTCGTCCTCGACCGAGAACGTCATCTTCAGGTGGGTCGGCAGCGCGGCGGGGTCGAACGCCGAGGCCGGGACGTAGGCGCCCTTGATCGTCCCGACCTCGCGCGCGAGGACCTCGACCAGCGGCCCGGAGCGCGGCTTCATCCGCTCGACCGCGAGCGCCGCGGTCTCCGGCACCGGGACGAGCGGGCGGCGCAGCTCCTTCGGCAGGCCGCGCAGCAGCGCCGTGACCAGCTCCACGCGGAACGCCGGCACGAGCCAGTCGAAGCCGGTCGCCCGGAGCTGGGGCAGCACGGCGAGCGGGACGTGGACGGTGACGCCGTCGTGCTCGCTGCCCGGCTCGAAGGCGTAGGTCAACTCCAGCACGAGCTCGCCCTGGCGCCACTGGTCCGGCCGGCCGGCGCCGGTGAGCGCGTCGCGCGCCTCCTGGCGGACGAGCAGCTCCAAGGTGTAGGTCAACCGCTCGGGCTCCGCGCGGCGCGCGTCCTTCCACCAGCGGTCGAAGTGCGCGGCGCTGACGACGTCCTCCGGGATCCGCGCGTCGAAGAAGTCGTAGAGCGTCTGGTCGTCGATGAGGATGTCGCGGCGGCGCTCGCGCTGCTCGAGCGCGTCGATCTCCTCGAGCGCCTTCACGTTGTCGGCGAAGAAGCGGTGGCGCGTGTCCCAGTCGCGCTCGACCAGCGCCTTGCGGATGAACAGGTCACGCGCCAGGACGGGGTCGATCTTCGCGTAGGAGACCTTGCGCCCCGCGACGATCGGCAACCCGTACAACGTGACCCGCTCGGTCGCGACGACCTCGCCCCGCTTGCGCTCCCAGCGCGGCTCGGAGTACGTGCGCTTGACGAGGTGCCCGGCCAGCGGCTCGATCGACGCGGGCTCGATCCGCGCCGCGGTCCGGCCGAAGAGCCGCGCGGTCTCGACCAGCTCGGCGACCATCACCCAGCTGGGCTGCTTGCGGGCCAGCGTGGAGCCGGGGAAGATCGAGAAGCGGGCGCCGCGCGCCCCCAAGTACTCCCGCTTCGCGACGTCGCGCACGCCGATGTGCGACAACAAGCCGGACAGCAGCGCGAGGTGGATCTGCGGCGGCTCGCCGGGCTCCTGGTTGCGCACCACGCCGAGCTCCTTGGCCGCCTGGCGCAGCTGACCGACGAGGTCCTGCCACTCGCGCACGCGCAGGAAGTGCAGGTACTCGCCCTTCAGCCGCTTGCGGAACTGGCTGCCGGAGAGCTCGCGCTGCCGCTCGCGGACGTAGGACCACAAGTTGAGGTATGAGGTGAAGTCCGAGTGCTCGTCCTTGAAGCGCGCGTGCAGCTGGTCGGCCTGCGCCTGGTGCTCGACCGGCCGCTCGCGCGGGTCCTGGATCGACAGCGCGGCGGCGATGACGATGACCTCCTCGACGCAGCGCAGGCGGTCGGCCTCGAGGATCATGCGCGCCATGCGCGGGTCGACGGGCAGCCGCGCGAGCTTGCGGCCCATGGGCGTCAGCCGCTTGCCGCTCGGCTGCGCCGGGTCGATCGCGCCGAGCTCGTGCAGGAGGTTGACGCCGTCGCGGACCTGGCGCGCGTCCGGCGGGTCGAGGAACGGGAAGTCGCTCACCGCTCCGAGGTCCAGCGCGGCCATCTGGAGGATCACCGAGGCGAGGTTCGTGCGCAGGATCTCGGGGTCGGTGAAGCGCGGGCGCTCGAGGAAGTCCTCCTCGTCGTAGAGCCGGATGCAGATGCCGTCCGAGGTGCGCCCGGAGCGGCCCTTGCGCTGGTCGGCCGAGGCTTGGGAGATCGGCTCGATCGGCAGCCGCTGCACCTTCAGCCGCGCGCTGTAGCGGCTCATCCGCGCGAGGCCGGTGTCGACCACGTACTTGATCCCCGGCACCGTGAGCGAGGTCTCGGCGACGTTGGTCGCGAGCACGACGCGGCGCCGGCGGTGCTGCTGGAAGACCTTCTGCTGCTCGGCGTTGGAGAGCCGCGCGTAGAGCGGCAGGACGTCGACGTCGTCGCGCAGCCGCCCGCGCAGCGCGTCGGCCGTGTCGCGGATCTCGCGCTCCCCGCTGAGGAACACCAGCACGTCGCCGTCGCGGTCTTCCCGCAGCAGCTCGTCGACCGCGTCGCCGATCGCCTCGGGCTGGTCGCGCTCCGGGCCGTCGGGCGTCAGCGCGAGCGGGCGGTAGCGGACCTCGACCGGGAACGTCCGCCCGCTCACCTCGACCACCGGCGCGTCGCCGAAGTGGGAGGCGAACTGCCCGGGGTCGATCGTCGCCGAGGTGATGATCAGCTTCAGGTCGGGCCGCTTGGGCAGCAGCTGGTGCAGGAAGCCGAGCAGGAAGTCGATGTTCAACGAGCGCTCGTGGGCCTCGTCGATGATGATGGTGTCGTAGCGGCGCAGCAGGCGGTCGTGCTGGACCTCGGCCAGGAGCAGGCCGTCGGTGACCAACCGCACCAACGTGCTCTCCGACGACGTGTCGTTGAAGCGCACCGCGTAGCCGACGGCGCCGCCCAGCTCGACGTCGAGCTCGTCGGCGATCCGCTGCGCGACCGTGCGCGCCGCGAGACGCCGCGGCTGCGTGTGGGCGATCGCGCCGCGGATCCCGCGCCCCAGCTCGAGGCAGATCTTCGGGAGCTGCGTCGTCTTGCCCGAGCCCGTCTCGCCGGCCACGACGACGACCTGGTGGTCGCGGATCGCGGCGAGCAGGTCCGCGCGGCGGGCGGAGACCGGGAGCTGCTCGGGGTACGTGATGGCCGGGACCGCGTCGCGGCGCTTGGCCACCCGCGCCTCGGCGATCGCGAAGTCCCGGTCCAGCCGCGCCAGCGCGGCCTCGTCCTCGGGATGGCGGTGCGCGCGCTCCAGCCGCCGGCCGAGCCGGTGCTCGTCGAGCAGCGTCAGCTCCTCCAGACGGGTCTTGAGCTCGGCGAGCGGCACCCCTCGAGGATAGGAGGGCGCTGCGGGCTAGACCTTCTGGTCGCCGGGGTCGACGCGCGGCCCGGGCGGCGCGATCTCCTCCGGGTCGTAGAGGCGGTACCACGCGCGGATGCGGCCGTGGACGACGCGGATCGCCCCGCCGGTCGTGCTGCCGGCCGCGCCCTGGCAGTCGCCGCCGGTGCGCTCGGTCAGGCGGAAGCGGACCAGGGTGTAGGACCCGGCGCCGGCGAAGCGCGTCGCGACCGCGCCGCAGGGGAACGAGCCGACCACCGCGTCGACCTCCGTGGCGTTGTCGAGGTGCAGGACGGGCGTGCCGTTCTGGAAGATCGATGGGATCGCGAAGAGCGCGGCGGCGCGCTGGAGGTGGCCGTGGCGCAGCTCGCGCAGCCACGCCTCGATGACGCGCGGCGCGCGCGGGTCGGCGGCCTTCGTCGCGCGGGTCGGGATCCGCTTCGGCGGCAGGACCGACGGGTCGATCCCCGGCGCCTTCTGCGAGCCGATCGGCGGCGCCGGCGTGACCGCGGGCGCCTGCG
>JAOPZG010000591.1 GCA_025964215.1 Conexibacter sp. | reverse complement strand
CGCTGCGGATCGCCACGACGTGGCTCGCCGCGCACCCGTCGCTGGAGCTGCCGCTGTCCTCGGAGACGACGCAGGCGCGCGTTGAGCGCTTCGCCGCGCGGGCGCTCGCGGCGTAGCGTCCACGCCTCTGGACACACGACCTCCCGCCTTCTGTGGCGGCAATCGGCAGATGTTCGAGCGCATTCAGGGCCGAAGTTGTGCAGAATCTGCAACGGAATCTGCAAGTCGCGGCACGGATCGCCGCACGGAAGGACCGGGAGCGTCCCTCGCCGCAGGGTCGGTCCCGTCCGCTGAGGACGCGTGCCCGGCATCGGCTGAGGGCCGGGCACGCCGTCCGCAGCGACGCCGCGTCCTCGCGGTCGTTGGCGCGGGGCGTTTGCCCAGGACGGACCGAACGCCTCGCGCCAACGACCGGCCGCGGCGCGGGCGCGCGGCGGAGCTCCCGCGCGGCGACTATGCGAACGGCGGCGTGACGACGTCCGCCGCCACGGTGCGCTCGCCGTCTGCGACCTGCACGTGGTCGCCGGGCGAGACCTCGCGGCGGAGGATCGCGAGGGCGATCGGGCCGCAGGTGGGGGAGACGACGGCGGAGCCGACGGTCCCGACCTCGCGGGGCACCGCGCCGTCCTCGCCGGCGACGGTCACCGCGGCGCCCGGCGCGACCGGCTCGGCGAGGCGCAATCCGCGCAGGTGGCGGTTCGGCTTGCCCTTCCAGTGCAGCCGCGCGACGGTCTCCTGGCCGACGTAGCAGCCCTTCGTGAAGCTCACGGCGCGCTCGACGATCCCGGCCTCGGCGGGCATGACGCCGTCGTCGAGGTCGATCCCGTAGCGCGGCCGGCCGTGCTCGACGCGGACGATCTCCCCGACGGCCTCCGGCACCTCGACGGCGCCGACGCGCAGCAACGCTGCGCGGACATCGGCGACGCGCTCGGCCTCCGGCAGCACGTCGAGCCCGGCGTCGGTGCGGACGACGTAGGCCGACCCGGCGCCACCGGCGACGTCGTGCTCCTCGTCGCCCGGCACGGCGAGGCCCGCGGCGCGCGCGATCTCCTCCGCCCGCGGCCCGACGAGCGAGAGCAGCCCGAGCTCGAGCGTGCGCTTGTGCAGCTCGGCCTGCCAGCCGATCAGCCCGCGGCGGACCTGGTCGAAGAGCGGCTGGAGCGCGACGCGCTCGCACAGCACCAGCAGGCCGTCCTCGGTGGCGAGCGCGCGCAGGTCGCCGAGCATGCGGCCCTTGTTGGTCAACAACGCGGCGTAGCGGCCGTGGCCGACCTCGAGCGCGCCGATCTCGTTGGAGACCTGCCCGTCCAGGAACGCCTGCGCCTGCTCGCCGGTCAGCAGCAGCTTGCCGGTCTCCGAGCGGTCGATCAGCCCGGCGCCGCTCGTGCAGGCCTCGTAGCCGGGGGAGAGCGTGTCGACGGTCGCCATGCAGTCGAGCATACGAGGACCGAGTGGACACACGGTTGAAAACGATTTTAGGCTAGGCTAAATTTATTCCGGTGACGCTCGAAGTCTCTTCCGCGGTCCAGGACTACGCCAAGGCCATCTACTCGCTCGAGCAGCGCTGCGACGGCGGCGCCGTCAGCACCAACGCGCTGGCCGAGCGGCTCGGGGTCTCGGCCGCGTCGGCGTCGTCGATGGTCAAGAAGCTCGACGGCCTCGGGATCGTCGAGCACGTCCCATACCGCGGCGTCGTCCTGACGGGGCGCGGGATGAACGTGGCGCTCGAGGTCCTGCGCCACCACCGCCTGCTCGAGCGCTTCCTGGCCGAGGAGCTCGGCGTCCCGTGGGATCGCGTCCACGACGAGGCCGAGGTGCTCGAGCACGTCCTCTCCGAGGAGCTCGAGGAGCTGATCGCCGCCAAGCTCGGCCACCCGACGATCGACCCGCACGGCGACCCGATCCCGACCGCCGACCTCAAGATCGTCGAGCCCGCGACCGTCGCCATGGACGGCCTCGAGGTCGGCGACAGCGGGCGCTTCGTGCGCGTCTCCGACAGCGACCCCGAGATGCTCCGCTACCTCGGCGCGCGCGGGATCGCCCCCGGCGAGCCGTTCGAGATCGTCGACAAGCAGCCCTTCGGCGGCCCGATCTTCGCGCGCTTCGGCGACGCGGGCGAGGCGCATCCGCTCGGCGGCCGCCTCGCCGCCGCCATGCGCGTCGAGGTGGGCGCATGACGCCGCCCAACGGCACCGCCGAGGCCGTCGCGATCCCGCCGCCGTCGGTCCTCAAGCGCGCCGGCCGGCCCGGCAGGTCGCGCCTCGCGCTGCTCGGCCCCGCCTTCGTCGCGTGCATCGCCTACGTCGACCCCGGCAACTTCGCCACCAACATCGCCGGCGGCTCCAAGTACGGGTACATGCTGTTGTGGGTGCTGTTGGGGGCCAACCTGATGGCCATGCTGATCCAGAACCTCTCGGCGAAGATCGGCATCGCGACCGGCAAGAACCTCCCGGAGCTGTGCCGCGCGCACTTCCCGCGTCCGGTCGCCTGGGGTCTGTGGATCCAGG
>JAOPZG010000466.1 GCA_025964215.1 Conexibacter sp. | reverse complement strand
CTCTCGGTGACCCACACCGACGAGGCCGTCGACGCCTACATCTCGGTCTTCGACGAGATGGCCGCGGACCTCACGGCGTAGCCCACCCTCGAGGGGGTCAGACCCCCTTGAGGGTGGTCGAGGGTTGCGGCTCAGCGCTCGTCGATGACCTGCGCGCCGGGGTGCGGCGCGAGGCGCAGCAGCTTCGCGCGGCCGGCCTCGGCGTGGTCCTTGACGTAGGCCAGCGAGTCGCTCTGCCGGAACGTCTCGTTGGTCGTGATCCGCGAGATGACGTAGCCGGTGCGCTGGTCGAGGTCGGCGTCGACCTTCGTGTCCGGGCTGTCGGAGCAGGGCGGCTGCGGGCTCGCGACCATCTTGTAGTGGTCGAGCCCGTCGGCCGACCCGGTCTTGACGAAGCAGCCGTCGTCGATGCCCTGCTGGAAGTACGCGGCCTCCTGGGCGGGCGTCTGCTCGAACGGCGCGGTGCCGTCGCGCAGCGTCAGCGTGTTCGCGGTCGCGTCGAACGTCTTCCAGCTCCGCGGGGCGGTCGTGTACTCCGAGCGCAGGGCGCCGGAGCCGCCGTCTTCGAAGACGACGTGGCTGCGGCGGGCGGACTCGAACTTCTTGGTGAACGTCGAGCCGTCGTTGCCGGCCGAGCCGCTGATCGTCGTCAGCCGCCCGAACTCGAGCACGTGGCCGGGCGTGATCCCGGTCGGCGGCGCGGCGGCCTGGGCGGCGGGCGCGGCGAGGGCGATCGCGGAGCCGGCCGCGACGAGGGCGAGGGTGGTGCGGGAACGCAACATGATGATGATGCCTCCGGGAGTGGGAGAGGGGACATCACCGGAACGCCGCCTGCCGCCGGGAGGTCCCGCGGCCCGGTCCGCTCGCGAACGCTCGGGGTCGCTCAGCGGACGCCGCGCGCTACTCGCCGCGCAGCAGCGCGCGGCGCACCTTGCCGCTCGTCGTCTTCGGCAGGTCGTCGGCGAAGTCGACGATCCGCGGGTACTTGTACGGCGCGGTCAAGTCCTTCACATGGTCTTGCAGCTCGCGGGCGAGCGCCGGTCCCGGCTCGTGGCCCTCGCGCACGACGACGACCGCGCGGACGACCGAGCCGCGCTCCTCGTCGGGCGCCGCGACGACCGCGGCCTCGGCGACGGCGGGGTGCGCGACGAGCGCGGACTCGACCTCGAACGGGCCGATCCGGTAGCCCGCGGAGATGATCACGTCGTCGGTGCGGCCCTCGAAGAACAGGAACCCGTCGGCGTCGGCGTGCACGCGGTCGCCCGTGCGCCAGGGCCGGGCGCGGTCGGGCTCGTCCTCCCCGAGGTAGCCCAGGAAGAACGTCGGGATCGTCGCCGGGTCGGCCACGAGCTCGCCCTCGTCGACCCACAGCCGTACGCCGGGCAGCGCCCGGCCCATCGAGCCCGGGCGGACCTCGCCGCCGAGCGGCATGCCCGTCAGCTGCCCGATCTCCGTCTGCCCGTAGCCGTCGCGGATCCACAGCCCGGTGGCCTCATGCCAGGTGTGCAGCACGGCCGGGTCGAGCGCCTCGCCGGCCGCCACGAGGCCGCGCAGCGCGGGCAGCCGCCGCAGCGTGGCGCGCTTGGCGATGACGCGGTACTCCGTCGGGGCCATGCACAGCACGGCGACCTGCTCGCGCTCGAGCAGCTCGAGGCGCTGCGCGGGATCGAAGCGCGCGTCGTGGAGCAGCGCCGCCGCGCCCCGCAGCCACGGGGCGATGAAGACGTTCCGGGCGCTCTTGGACCACCCGGAGGCCGCGGTGCACCACACGAGGTCGCCCGGGCGGGCGTCGAGCCAGTGCTCGGCCTGCACGGCCTGCCCGGCGAGGTAGCGCTGGCCGTGCAGGACGGCCTTGGGCTCGCCCGAGGTGCCGCTGGTGAACGTGATGAGGCAGGGCTCGTCGGGCTGCAGGTCGACGTGGGGCGGGGGATCGCCGTCGTAGAGGCCCTCGTCCGGGATGCTCAGCACCAGGCCCTCGGCCCTGGCGGCGTGCAGCTCGCCGAGGTTGCGCTCGTCGGTCAGGATCACGCGCGGGCGCGCGACGTCCATCCGCAGCGCGAGGTCCTTCGCGCGCAGCTGCTCCGTGCAGGGCAGGACCACGGCGCCGATGCGGAAGCACGCCACCATGGCCAGCACCCACTCGGGCCGGTTGCCGATCAGCGTCATGACCACGTCACCGGGCTCGATCCCGCGCTCGACGAGGTGGCCGGCCAGGCGCGCGCTGCGGTCGGCGACCTCGCCGAAGCTCCATTCGCGCCGGGTGCCGTCGCGGGCGAGCTCGACGAGCGCGAGGGCGGCCGGGTCGGCGGCCTCCACGACGTCGCGCGCGAAGTTCATGCCCGTGGGGCGAGGACCATCTGGGTGCAGACGAAGTTGGCCGCCAGGCGGGCGCCGTTGGAGACGCGCACCTCCCAGACCTGGGTGCGCCGCCCGACGTGCAGGGCCTGCCCGGAGGCCTCCAGGACGTCGCCCGACCGGCCCGCGGAGAACACGTTGGTCTTCATCTCCACGGTGGTGAAGTCCTGGCCGGGCGCGAGCAGCCGCATGGTGCCCCAGGCCGCGATCGTGTCCGCGAACGCGGTCCACACGCCGCCGTGGACGGAGCCGGCGGGATGCAGGTGGCGGCGGTCGACGGGCATGCGCCCGCGGACCGCTTCGTCGGACAGCTCGGTGAGCTCGATCCCGAGATCGCCGGGGAACGAACCGGCCAGCGCGGCCGCGACGGACTGCGGTGTGAGCTGATCGTTGGGCACGACTCCCAAGTATCCTGGCCAGCAGCCTTCGACGCCCGCCCCCGACGCTGGAGAAGCCCACCATGGCCGTCGCGCCCGCTCCGCTGGACACCACCGACGAGCAGAAGGCCATCCTCGAGATGGTCCGGCAGTTCACGGATGAGCAGATCATCCCGAACGCCGAGCACTACGACGCCAAGGACGAGTACCCGGAGCCCATCGTCGAGCAGATGAAGGAGCTCGGCCTCTTCGGCATCACGGTCGGTGAGGAGTACGGCGGGCTCGGGCTCGACCTCACGACCTACACGATGGTCGTCGAGGAGCTCGCGCGCGGCTGGATCTCGATCTCCGGCGTCATCAACACCCACTTCATCGGGATCTACCTGCTGCAGAAGTTCGGCACGCAGGAGCAGAAGGAGAAGTACCTGCCGCGCATGGCGTCGGGCGAGATCCGCGCTGCCTTCTCGCTCTCCGAGCCCGAGCTCGGCTCCGACGTCCAGGCGATCAAGACCGCCGCGCGCAAGGTCGACGACACGCACTACGAGATCAACGGCCAGAAGATGTGGGTCACCAACGGGCTCATGTCCGACCTCGTCTTCGTGCTGGTCAAGACCGACCCGGAGGCCGAGAAGGCTCACCGCGGCATGACCTGCTTCATCGCCGAGAAGGAGGCCGGGGCCTCCGAGAACACCGGCGACTACGCCGGGCTGACCGTGCCGCCGCAGCTGCGCAAGATGGGCTACAAGGGCGTCGAGTCGACCGAGCTGGTCTTCGACGGCTACCGGTGCCCGGCCGAGAACATCCTCGGCGGGGAGGACGCCGGCCTCAACAAGGGCTTCCCGCAGATGATGGACGCGCTCGAGGTCGGCCGCGCGAACGTCGCCGCCCGCGGCGTCGGCCTGGCCCAGCGCTCGCTCGAGCTCGCCACGCGCTACGCCC
>JAOPZG010000439.1 GCA_025964215.1 Conexibacter sp. | reverse complement strand
GCATGAGCGCCGCGGAGGCGCCGTTCATGGCCAGGATGTCGTACGGGTGCACGTGGTCGATCGAGAGCGGGATCGCGACGATCTGCGTCTCGTAGCGCCAGCCCTTGGGGAAGAGCGGGCGGATCGGACGATCGATCATCCGTGCGGTGAGCGTGCCCTTCTCGCCGGAGCGGCCCTCGCGCTTGAAGAAGGAGCCGGGGATCTTGCCCGCGGCGTACATGCGCTCCTCGACGTCCACGCTCAGCGGCAGGAAGTCGATGTCCCGCAAGTTGCCGATGGTGGCGGTGTTCAGCACCATCGTGTCGCCCTGCCGGACGACGACGGCGCCCGAGGCCTGCTTGGCCATCTTGCCGGTCTCGAAGGAGATCTCCTCGCCGGCAATCTCGACGGTGACCGTGGTCACGGCGTCTTCTGACATATGTCGTTCCTCCTGGGGCCCACGCGTCGGACTCGGCGGGCCGGGTGTCTCTTCATCTTTGATCCGAAAGTTCGCTGCTCAGTCTACCGAGGGGCGCAGCACCGCAGGGGTTCCCGTCACCCCTGCCCGCATCCCCTCGCGCAGGTCGCGCGTGACCCGGGTCGCCACGGCCTCGGAGCGGCGGTCCGCCTCGAAGCGGTCGACGTCGAGCCCGAGCTGGTCGCAGCGCGCCCACAGGTGCGGGTCGTCGATGTGGCCCTGGTCGGCGAAGAGCGAGTCGTGCAGCGGCCAGAACGCGCCCTGGAGCGCGGCCGCCTCGGCCGCGTGCGCGAGCGGCACGGCCCGCGGGTGGCGGGCCTTCAGGGCGAAGTGGCGGAAGACGACGGAGCTGCCGGCGTCCCTGAGCGCGATCGCCGCGACCGCGCAGCGCGGGCAGCTGAAGTCCGCGTACATGACGACGAGCTCCGGGTCGCCGGCCTGACCGCGAAGGTGGTCGTCGGACCGGACCCCGGGGATCGGCGCGCTGGTGAGATCGCCCATGCGCGGGAGACCGTACCTCTCCTCGATGCGGATCTTCACCCTGGAGCGCGAGCAGGTCCTGCCCGGAAGGCCGGAGGACGTGTTCCCGTTCTTCGCGGATGCGCGCAACCTGGAGGCGATCACGCCGCCGATCCTGCGCTTCGAGGTCGTGACGCCGGGCGAGATCCCGCTGGGCGTCGGCGCGCTGATCCAGTACCGGCTGACGCTGCGAGGGATCGGCGTGAACTGGCTGACGTCGATCCAGGAGTGGGATCCGCCGCATCGCTTCGTCGACCAGCAGGTGCGCGGCCCGTACGCGCTGTGGCATCACACGCACGACTTCGCGGCGAGCGCGGACGGCAAGGACACCATCATGCGCGACACGGTGCGCTACGCGATCGGCTTCGGGCCGTTCGGGCAGCTCGCGGCGCGGGCGTTCGTGCACCGCGACGTCCAGTCGATCTTCGACTTCCGGCGCGCGGCCGTGGTCGAGGCGCTCGCTACGCGGCGCTGACGGACGCGAGCCCGTCGAAGATCAGGTTCACGCCGGGCAGGTCGCCGGGCGAGTCCGCGAGGTGCGACCAGGCGACGGTCCCGTCGGGGCCGACGATGACGAGCGCGCGGTTGGTCATCCCGGCGGGCTCGAAGTACGCGCCGAAGAGCTTGGAGGCCGCGCCCTTGGGCTCGAAGTCCGAGAGCTGCTCGATCGAGACGCCGAGCTTCTCGCGGAACGCGGTCTGCGCGGGCGTCGCGTCCGTGGAGACCGCGTAGAGCGTCGCGCCCTGCTCGGTCAGCTCGGGCAGCGCCTCCTCGTAGATCTGCAGCTGGTCGGTGCAGACCGGGCTGAAGGCGAACGGGTAGAAGACCAGCACGGTGGTCTTGCCCTGGAGGTCGTCCTGCGTGAAGTCACCGCCGTCCTCGCGCTTGAGCACGAAGTCGGGGACCGCGGTCCCCGGAGCGATGATCGCCATTACCGGCGGAGGCCGAGCTCGGCGATGAGGGCGCGGTAGCCCTCGAGGTCGTGCTTGCTCAGGTAGTTGAGCAGGCGACGACGCTGGCCGACGAGCATCAGGAGGCCGCGACGGCTGTGGTGATCCTTCTTGTGCTCCCGAAGGTGCTCGGTCAGATCGTTGATGCGCGCCGTCAAGAGGGCGACCTGGACCCGGGTGCTCCCGGTGTCCTGGGCGTTCTCCCCGAACTTGGCGACAATTTCCTGCTTGCGGTCAGCGGTCAGCGTGCTCATGTGCGACGCGGAAGGCTAGCAGGGGCGGGCGTCAACCAGCGGCGAGGGTGCGCGCCTCGTCGACATCGCGCCCCATCTGCTCGACCAGCGCGTCCACGGACTCGAAGCGCCGCTCGCCGCGCAGGCGGCGCAGGAACTCCACGCGGATCTTCTCCCCGTAGAGGTCGCCGGACCAGTCGATGAGGAACGCCTCGATCAGCTCGCCGCGCCCCGTGACGAACTGCGGGCGGACGCCGACGTTGGTCGCGGCGGGCACGAGCGTGCCGTCCGGGAGCTGCACGCGGCAGGCGTAGACGCCGTGGCCCGGGACGACGAAGCCCGGCCGCGGGATCAGGTTCGCGGTCGGGAAGCCGAGCGTGCGGCCGCGCTTGTCGCCGTGCTGGACCTCGCCGTCGACCGCGAACGGCGAGCCCAGGAGCTGGTCGGCGTACTGGACCGCGCCGCCGGCGACGAGGCCGCGGATGTGGCTGGAGCTCACGACCTCGCCGTCGACCTCCAGCAGCGCGACGGTGCGCGTCTCGAAGCGCGGGTCGTCGGCGAGCAGCTGCGCGTCGCCCTGGGCCTTGTGGCCGAAGCGGAAGTTCTCGCCGACGCTGACGTGGCTGGCCGCGACGCGCTCGACGAGCACGTGGTCGACGAAGTCCTGCGCGCTGCGGCCGGCGAAGTCGCCGTCGAACGGGATCACGACGAGCTCCTCGACGCCCAGGGTGGCGATCAGCTCCGCCTTGCGGTCGAGGGTCGTCAGCAGCTTGGGCTGGCTGCCCGGCGCGACGACCGACTGCGGATGCGGGTCGAAGGTGACGACCGTCTCGTCGCCGGAGATGACCTCGCGGTGGCCTAGGTGGTCGCCGTCGAACGTGCCGATGGCCACCCGCCGCGGCCGCGGCTCCACGTCGGGCAGGTACGTGAGCTTCACGCCCGGAAGCCTACGCGGGGCTTCGCGACGCCGTCGGCGACGTCGGCCACGCAGACAGCCTCGCCCGCGGGATCGAGCAGCAGGGCCTCGCCGTCGGGCGCCGCGTCGCCGGCCGGGACGGCCTGGCCGTGTCCGGCCTTCCACGAGGCGGGCTCGTCGAGCGTGAGCGCCGGCAGGATCCCTTGCAACGCCTCGGCCATGCTCAGCACGCGCGGCGCGAAGGCGTCGACGTCGTCGCGGTCCGGCGGCGCGACGGCGTCCGCGACGTCGAAGCGCCCGATCGAGGTGCGCCGAAGCTCGACGCAGTACGCGTCGCCGAGGTCGGCGATCAGCGAGCGGACGTAGGTCCCCGACGAGCAGCCGATCGCGTAGGCCGCGCGGTCGCCCTCGCGCCAGCGCTCCTCGAAGCGGTCGACGCGGACCTCGCGCTCGGGGATCTCCACCGTCTCCCCCGCCCGCGCGATCGCGTACGCCCGCCGGCCGCCGATCTTCACCGCGCTGTAGGCCGGCGGCCGCTGGCGGATGACGCCGGTCGGCAGGACGACGTCGAGCGGCGGCACGCGCCCGGTGTGCACCAGCTCGCCCTCCGGGTCGCCGGTGGTCGACGTCCACCCCAGCCGCGCGACTGTCTCATAGGACTTGGGCGCGTTCATGAGGAACTGCTGCACGCGCGTGGCGCGCCCGACGAGCACGAGCAGCAGACCGGTGGCGAACGGGTCCAGCGTGCCGGCGTGGCCGACCTTCGTGCCGCGCGGTAGCGCCCGCCGGATCCGGGCCACGATGTCGTGCGAGGTCGGGCCGGCGGGCTTGTCGACCAGGAAGACGCCGTCGAGGGCCGTGCCCCGCTCAGCGGGCGTCATGAGGCTCTCCCGCCTACGTCGAGGACAGCGCGAGCTGCACCGCGACCTGCTCGCGCAGGAACGCGACGAGCTCCTCGTCGCCGAGCTCGGTGGAGAAGCCGGCCGCCTGGCGGTGGCCTCCCCCGCCCCCGGCCCGCGCGATCGCCGAGACGTCGACCTCGCCGTCGGTCGAGCGCAGCGAGACCTTCGAGTGGATGACGTCGCCGTCGATGGAGATCTCGCGCGCCAGCG
>JAOPZG010000431.1 GCA_025964215.1 Conexibacter sp. | reverse complement strand
CGCCGCGCACGTGCTCTCGCGCACCGCCATGGTCGTCGTCGCGGCCGCGCTCCCCAACGCGCGCAGCGACGGCGGGCTCGGGCGCGGCCTCGCCGTTGGCACGCCCGCCGCGCTCGTCGCGACCGTCCTCGCGGTCGCCGGGGTCGTCGCCCTCGGCGCGACCATCGCCCTCCCCGTCGCGCTCGCCGTCGTCGCGTTCGCCGCCGCGCTCCAGCTCCGCGTCTTCGGCGGCCGCACGGGCGACACGCTCGGCGCGACCGGCAAGCTCGTCGAGGTCGCAGCGCTCGTCGTTCTGTCCGGAGCGTGGTCATGACCGGCGCGCTCCTCGTCTGCGGCACCGCCTCGGACGCCGGCAAGTCCCTCGTGACCGCCGGCATCTGCCGCTCGCTCGCGCGCCGCGGCGTGCGCGTCGCGCCGTTCAAGGCCCAGAACATGGCCAACAACTCGGCGGTCACCGCCTCCGGCGCCGAGATCGGCCGCGCGCAGGCGATGCAGGCGGCCGCGTGCGGGATCGAGCCCGAGGCCGCGATGAACCCCGTGTTGATCAAGCCCGCGGGGGAGACCTCGTCGCAGGTCCTGCTGATGGGCAAGCCCTACGCCAACGCGACCGCGCGCTCCTACCAGGACCTCAAGGCCTCGCTCCGAGAGCCGGTCCTCGACGCCCTCGACAGCCTCCGCGACCGCTTCGAGGCCGTCATCTGCGAGGGCGCGGGCTCGCCCGCCGAGATCAACCTGCGCGAGCGCGACCTCGCCAACATGGGCCTCGCGCGCGCCGCGAGCATCCCCGTCCTGCTCGTCGGCGACATCGACCGCGGCGGCGTCTTCGCCTCGCTCGTCGGGACGCTCGCGGTCCTCGACGCCGAGGACCAGCGCCACATCGCCGCGTTCCTCATCAACAAGTTCCGCGGCGACGCGAGCGTCCTCGCGCCGGGTTTGGACATGTTGTACGGGCTGACCGGCCGCCGCGCGATCGGCGTCCTGCCCTGGCGCGAGGGCCTCTGGCTCGACGCGGAGGACTCGCTCGCGCTCGAGGCACCCGCGCTCGCCCCCGCGCCCGCCGTCGGCCGCGACACGCTCGACGTCGCGGTCCTGCGCCTGCGCTGGATGTCGAACTTCACCGACGTCGACGCGCTGGCCGCCGAGCCCGGCGTCGGGGTCCGCTACACGCGCTCGCCGGTGGACGTCGAGCGCGCGGACCTCGTCGTCATCCCCGGCACCAAGGCGACGGTCGCCGACCTCGAGCGCCTGCGCCGCGACGGCCTCGACGTCGCGCTCCAGCGCCGCGCCGCGGCCGGCGGGCCGATCCTCGGCATCTGCGGCGGCTACCAGCTCCTCGGAACGAGGATCGAGGACGCCGTCGAGAGCCGCGCCGGCGTTGTCGATGGCCTTGGGTTGCTCCCGGTCGCGACGGTGTTCCACGACGACAAGCTGCTGCGCCGCGTCAGCGGCACCGCGAGCGCGACCTTCGGCGGCGCCCCCGCCACCGGCTACGAGATCCGCCACGGCGACCCCCAGACCACCGCCGCTCCGCTCCTCACCCTCGCCGACGGCACCCCCGAGGGCTGCATCCACCACAACATCCTCGGTACCTCGTGGCACGGCCTGCTCGAGGGCGACGCGGTCCGCCGCGCGCTGCTCGCCTGGGTCGCCGGCGAGCGCGGGCGCGACTGGCGCCCCGGCGACGTCGCGTTCGCCGACGTCCGCGAGCGCCGCCTCGACGTCCTCGGCGACCTGATCGACGAGCACGTCGACCGCGGCGTCCTCGCGGATCTCCTGGCCACCGGAGTTCCACCAGCACTTCCGACCCTCGACCTCCAGAGGACCGCATGCTCCGCGTCCTGAGCCACGCCGACACCGACCTGCTCGCGATCACCCGCGCGACCTCCGACCTCCCCGACGGCTTCCCCGAGGTCCGCGTCGCCAACCCGGCGTCGCTGGCCGACTTGGACCCCATCCTGGACGGTGCGCGCGTCGTCGTCGTCCGCCTGCTCGGCGGCCGGCGCGCGTGGGAGGACGGGGTGGAGGAGCTGCGTCGCCGCGCGATCGCCGAGGACGGCACCGGCTTCGCGCTGATCCTGCTCGGCGGCGAGCCGCAGCCCGACGCCGAGCTCGCCGAGCTCAGCCACGCGCCCGCCGGCGCGCTCGCGCAGGTCTTCGAGTACCTCCGCCACGGTGGCGTCGCCAACGCCACCAACCTGCTCCGCTTCCTCGCCGACACGTTCCTGCTCGAGGGCTACGGCTTCGAGGACCCCGTCGAGCTGCCGACCCACGGCGGCTACGACCCGCCGGTCCGCGGTGCCGGCGGCCCGCGCGTCGGCATCGTCTTCTACCGCTCGCACCTCGCGGCGGGGAACACCGCGTTCGTGGACGTGCTCGCGAGCGCGGTCGCCGACGCCGGCGGCACCGCGACCTGCGTCTGGGCCCAGTCGCTCCGGCCGGACGCCGACGGCCGCGTCGCGCTGCTCGAGGAGCTCCAAGGCAACGTGGATGCCTTGATCGTCACCGTGCTCGCCGGCGGCGGCTCGACCGCGGCGGACGCCGAGGGTCCCGGCGGCTGGCGCGCCGACGCCCTCGCCGCGCTCGGCGTGCCGGTCGTCCAGGCCGTCTGCGTGACGCGCTCGCGCGCCGCCTGGGAGGAGAGCCCGAGCGGGCTCAGCCCGATGGACGTCGCGATGCAGGTCGCGATCCCGGAGTTCGACGGGCGCCTGCTCGGCGGCGTCGTCTCGTTCAAGGAGCCGCACGCGGAGTTCGCGGGCGTCTCGCTCTACGCCCCCGACGCGGAGCGCTGCGCGCACGTCGCCGGCCTCACCGTCCGGATCGCGAAGCTCGAGACCACGCCGCCCGACCAACGCAAGGTGGTGGTGATGCTCTCGAGCTTCCCCACCAAGCACGCGCGGATCGGCAACGCCGTCGGCCTCGACACGCCCGCTTCGGCGATCGCGTTGTTGAACGCCATGCGCGAGGCCGGCTATGCGATCGGCGACTACGCCCAGGACGGCGACGCGCTGATCCACGGCCTGATCGCCGCCGGCGGCTACGACCCCGACCACCTCACGGACGCGCAGCTCGGCGCGGCCGCCGCGCGCTTGCCGGTCCGGCAGTACCTCGCGTGGTTCGAGGCGCTCCCGGAGTCGCTCAAGTCCTCCATGATCGACACGTGGGGCCCGCCGCCCGGCACGCAGTGGCGCGACGGCGACGACCTCGTGCTCGCCGGCCTCGACCTCGGCAACGTCTTCGTCGCGATCCAGCCGCCGCGCGGCTACGGCGAGGACCCGAGCGCGATCTACCACGACCCCGAGCTCGCGCCGTCCCATCACTACCTCGCGTCCTACTGGTGGCTCGACCGCGGCTGGGGCGACGACGCGCTCGTCCACCTCGGCAAGCACGGCACCCTGGAGTGGCTGCCGGGCAAGTCGGTGGGGTTGAGCGACGCCTGCGCGCCGGACGCGGCGCTCGGCACGCTCCCGATCGTCTACCCGTTCGTGGTCAACGACCCCGGCGAGGGCGTGCAGGCCAAGCGCCGCATGCACGCGACGATCATCGACCACCTGATCCCGCCGATGGCGCGCGCGGGCACGCACGACGAGCTGGCGTCGTTGGAGGACCTGCTCGACGAGTACGCGCGCATGGAGGCGCTCGACCCGAGCAAGCTCCCGGCGCTCGGCGCGCGGATCTGGGCGTCGCTGGTCGAGGCGAACCTTCACCATGACCTTGGGTTGGACGAGCGCGAGGCGCCGGGCGACGACGCGGCGATCGGCACGGTCGTCGAGCACCTCGACACGTACCTGTGCGAGGTCAAGGACCTCCAGGTTCGCGACGGCCTGCACATCCTCGGCGGCGAGCCGGTCGGCGAGCCGCTGCGCAACCTCGTCGCGGCGATCATGCGGCTGCCGAACGCCGAGGTCCCGGCGCTGCGGCGCGCGATCGGCACGGCGCGCGGAGTTGATGAACGTGCCTTGATCGAGTCCGGCGAGCGGGTCGAGCTCGACCGCCTCGACGCGGCGCAGGACATGGTGCTGGACGCGCTGAGCGCGCGCGAGTGGGCGGAGGACGCGATCGCCGAGGTGGCGTCGAACGTGCTCGACACCGACGCGCCCGACGTCCTGCACGCCCTCCGCTTCGCCGCGACCGAGCTGGTCCCGCGCCTGCGCGCCTCGACCGGCGAGCTCGACGCGGTGCTCACCGCGCTCGACGGCCGCTACGTCCCCGCGGGGCCGTCCGGCTCGCCGACGCGCGGGCGCGTCGACGTCCTTCCGACCGGCCGCAACTTCTACGGCGTCGACCCGAAGGCCCTGCCGTCGCAGCTCTCGTGGGACGTCGGCGTCCGGCTCGGCGACGCGCTCCTGGAGCGCCATGCGGCGGAGGACGACCGCCATCCCGAGACGGTCGGGATCGTCGTCTGGGGCACCGCCGCGATGCGCACGCACGGCGACGACGTCGCGGAGATCCTGCACCTGCTCGGGGTCCGGCCGGTGTGGAACGCCGACACCCGGCGGGTCACGGGGATCGAGGTGGTGTCCTTGGAGGAGCTCGGCCGCCCGCGGATCGACGTCGTCGTCCGGATCTCCGGCTTCTTCCGCGATGCCTTCCCGCACTTGGTGTCCTTGATCGACGACGCGGTCACCACGGTCGCGGCGCTCGATGAGAGCGACGACGACAACTACGTCCGCAAGCACGTGCGCGCCGACGCCGACCGGCTGGCCGAGGAATTCGGACCCGCCGACCGGGCCGGTTCGTGGCGGCGGGCCAGCGCGC
>JAOPZG010000397.1 GCA_025964215.1 Conexibacter sp. | reverse complement strand
GTCGCGAGCCCACCGCGGAGGAGATCGCCGAGGTCACCGGCATCGACCCCGAGGAGGTCGACTCGATCAAGCGCTCCGCGCAGGCCCCGGTCTCGCTGGAGAAGCCGGTCGGCGACGAGGAGGAGTCGGAGTTCGGCCAGTTCATCGCCGACGAGCGCGCGGAGTCCCCGTACGAGCGCGCCGCCGAGATCTTGACCAAGGAGGCGCTGCGCGAGGCGCTGGAGAACCTCTCCTACCGCGAGCGCCGCGTCCTCGAGCTCCGCTACGGCCTGGGCGGGGAGCACCCCCGCACGCTCGACGAGGTCGGTCGCACGTTCAACGTCACGCGCGAGCGCATCCGCCAGATCGAGAACCAGTCGCTGAAGAAGCTGCAGTCCCTCGCGGAGGCCCAGAAGCTCCGCGACGTCGCGTAGCCCACGCGCCCTAACACGCTGTCTCCGAGAGGCCCCGCCCCACCGGGCGGGGCCTCTTGCGTTCTCGGAGAGACGTCCAAAGCCCCGTCAAGGCCTTCACCCGATCGAGGGACGGCCGATCAACCGGATGTGTCCTTCGATCTCCATCGCGCTCTCGCGCGCCTCATCGAGCTGAACGGCTCCGACCTGCACCTCAAGGTCCCGTCCCAGCCCCTGTGCCGCGTCGACGGCGACCTCGTGCCGATCGAGGGCGCCGAGCCCCTGTCCCCCGAGGACACCGACACCGCCGTGCGCATGATGCTCGGGGGCGACTCCGCGAAGCTCGCCGAGTTCGACGCCGACGGCGAGGTCGACCTCGCCTACGCGGTCGCCGGCCTCGCGCGCTTCCGCGTCAACGCCTTCCGCCAGCGCGGCGCCGTCTCCATCGTCATGCGCGCGATCCCCTACGGGATCAAGACGATCGAGGAGCTCGACCTCCCGCCGGTCATCCGCGACCTAGCCGAGGAGGAGCGCGGGATCATCCTGCTGACCGGCACGACCGGCTCCGGCAAGTCGACGACGCTCGCGGCGATGATCGACCACATCAACTCGACCAAGGCCCGTCACGTCGTGACGATCGAGGACCCGATCGAGTTCCTCCACGTCGACAAGCGCTCGGTGATCAACCAGCGCGAGGTCGGCATGGACACCCAGAACTTCAAGAGCGCCTTGCGCCGCGTCCTGCGCCAGGATCCCGATGTCATCCTCATCGGTGAGATGCGCGACGAGGAGACGGTCCAGACCGCGCTGAGCGCGGCGGAGACCGGCCACCTCGTCTTCTCCACCGTCCACACCGTGGACGCCTCCGAGACGATCAACCGCCTGATCGAGTTCTTCCCGCCGCACATGCACGCCCAGGTGCGCGCGATGATCGCCGGCACGCTCAAGGGCGCGGTCTCCCAGCGCCTCGTCCCGACGTCCGACGGCACGGGCCGCGTCGCCGTGTGCGAGGTCATGCGCATGACGGGCCGCGTCAAGGACATGATCATGGACCCGCAGCAGACGGGCCGCCTGCCCGAGGTGATCGCCGACGGCGGCTACTACGGCATGCAGACCTTCGACCAGGCCTTGTTCCATCACTTGAAGGCCGGGCGCATCTCGATGGACGAGGCGATGCAGTTCGCCTCCAGCCCGCACGACTTCAAGCTGCTCGTCGCCGCCGACGGCCGCAAGGGCACCACCATGGACGACCTCACCCAGGCCGAGGACCAGCGCGGCGAGCCCCAGCAGGGATCCGTCCTGCGCTAGTACGGCTAGCCACCCTTGCCGGGACACCAGCGGTCCGGAACGCTGGTGCTCGACATGCAGACGACACTCGCGCAGTACAAAGAGACCACGTCCACCGACGGCTTCACCCTGCAGAACTCGAAGCTGCTGAAGGTGTCCCTGAGCGGCAACACGATCCAGGCCAAGCTCGGCTCGATGGTCGCCTACCAGGGCGACGCGAGCTTCGAGCACGCCGGCTCGGGCGGCATGAGCCGGATGCTGAAGAAGGCCGTGACCGGCGAGGGCCAGTCGCTGATGAAGATCTCCGGCAGCGGCGAGGTCTTCCTGGCCGACTCCGCGCAGGACGTCCACCTGATCTACCTCGAGAACGAGAAGATCACCGTCAACGGCCCCAACCTGCTCGCGTTCGACGCCGACATCGACTGGGACATCGAGCGCGTCCAGGGCGCCAGCGGCATGATGGGCGGCGGGCTCTACAACACGTCGCTCCAGGGCACCGGCTTCGTCGCGATCCTCTCCGACGGCCCACCCGTCCTCCTCGACGTCGCGAGCGCGCCGACCTACGCCGACGCGCAGGCCGCGATCACGTGGTCCCAGGGCGTGACGACGGCGCTGAAGACCGACTTCAAGATGAAGAACCTGATCGGCCGCGGCTCCGGCGAGTCGATCCAGATGGCCTTCCAGGGCCAGGGCTGGGTGCTCGTGCAGCCGTCGGAGGGCCAGGTCGTGGCGACGCCGTCGTCGTCGTCGAACAGCCCGCTGGGGAACCTGCTCGGGGGCTGAGTCGCCGTTCGCTGCGGTGGGTCGTGGTGCGGGGCGGGGTTGGCCGGGCGTCATCTCCGTGTCGCTCGCTGCCTCGGCTCCGCGTCGCGCGCGGTGGTCTGCGTTCGGGTCGTTGGGTGAAAGTGTTGCGCTGCTTCGGTGGCCTGCTGCGTGTGGGCATCGAACGGCGCGCGGACGACTGCGCCTTCGGTTGCGACGACACGGAGTGACGCCATGGCTGCGGCCGCATCGCGCCGCGGACGAGCTGCGCCACCACGCGCGTGCAGGGTGCGCGGCCGTGGCTCGGACGCCGTCGGCGAAGCGGGGATGCGTGATGTCGCCATCCGCGCGGAACGGCTGAGCGCGGCGTTCGGTGCCCACACGGTCCTCCACTCGACAGGAGCCATAGCCACGACCACAGCGACGCGGTGCAGACCGGCTAGCGCGTAGTGAGCACGGTGGGGACGTCACGCATCACCGCCGACCACCAACGCACCACGCCAAAGCACCAAAGGCCAAGGCACTTCACTCGGTATAGTTATGGACGTATGCCCGTCGATCCCACGTGTCCTGTCTGCCAGACGGCGGACATCATCTGCGGGAAGTGGACGTTGTTGCTGATCCGGGATCTCGCGGAGGGGCATTCGCGGTTCTGTGAGCTGGAGCGGTCGCTTTCCGGCATCTCGCCGCGCACGCTGTCGTTGCGGCTGCGCGCGCTGGAGGACGAGGGGATCGTGGACCGGCAGACGTTCGGCGAGGTCCCGCCGCGGGTCGAGTACGCGCTGACGGCGAAGGGCCAGGCGCTGCTGCCGATCATCGAGGACATGCGCTCCTACGGGTCGCGCTGGCTCGGTGGCGCGTGCGGCGCCGACGACGTCTCCGACGACGAGAGCGCCAACGCGCCCGTCGTCGCTGTGGCCTAGAGCGGGGCGACGGGCTCCCACCCGCCGCCGCTGGCTCCATCGACGTACCCCTACGTCCTGTTCGGGAAGATCGAAGGCCTGAACGCCGGTGTGTCCCCGAACTTGCGGTCTCATTCGCAACATCGGCGAGATCGCCGGGTTCGAGCCACTGATGGTCCTTCGCCGCGCAGCACGGAAGCCTGCAGGCCTTGCGGTCCCGACGCGCGTGGCTACCGTGAGCCGCTTGGACGCCCCGTCGCTCACGCGGCGGCGTGCCCTGATGCTGGGTGCCGTCGCCGGCCTGTCCCCCCTCGCGTCCCGTGCCGCTCCCGCGGCGTGGGCACGTAGCGCTGCCGTCGCCGCG
>JAOPZG010000379.1 GCA_025964215.1 Conexibacter sp. | reverse complement strand
CTCTCGTCGGGATCGTCGGCGCCGAGGTCGGGGAAGTCGTTGCCGAGCTTGAGGCTCAGGCGGTGGATGTCGTCGTAGGCGGCGACGACCGGGCGCACCGCCATGCCCGTGATCATCGTCACGTCGTCGATCGCCAGCATGTTGGCCGGGTCGGCCATCGCCAGCAGGAGCTGCCCCTCGTCGTCCTGGCCGACCGGGATCGCGTCGTAGCGGCGCACGAAGCCGGGGTCGACGAGGCGGGCGAGGTCGGTGTCGATCTGGAAGACCGCGAGGTCGACGCGCTCGATGCCGAAGCGCTCGGCGAGCACCCGCGCGAGCTGCTGCGGGGTCAGGACGCCGTCCTCGATCAGCATGCGGCCGGTCAGGCGACCGGACTCGCGGGCGTGCAGGACGGCGCGCTCGACGTCCTCCTCCTTGGCGAAGCCCAGCTCGACGACGACCTGCCCGATCAGCCGCGTGGAGCGGCCGCGCGAGAGCGGCGGGAGCAGGCCCGGGACGTCGGAGACCGGCGACCCGTCGTGGTGCATGTGCGGGATCGCTGGGGAGGAGTTGGGAGGAGGGACCGACACACCCTCTACGTCGGCCGTTCTCATACTCGGGTCCAGCACCTGGACGGACGTTCGAGCGGAGGGGGTCGGATGGCGGACCTCCGGGGCCGGGAAGCGGGCCGCGGACCCGGGCGCTAGACTCCTCCGGCTGGAACGGGTCGTCACGCGACCCGCTTGAGGTCCGCGACCATCTCCCGAGATCCGCGTCCGGGCCCGAAGCCCTATCATCGTCCGTCGTCGCGCGCCCTGACGCGTGGCCTCACTTACGCCGTGAAGACCTTCGTCGCCAACTCCACCACCGCTGAGCGCAACTGGCTCGTCGTCGATGCCAACGGGCAGACCCTCGGTCGGCTCGCCACGCAACTCGCCGATGCCCTGCGCGGCAGGCGCAAGCCCGAGTACACCCCCCACGTCGATACCGGTGACTTCGTCATCGTCATCAACGCGGAGAAGATCTCGGTGACCGGCAACAAGCGCACAGAGAAGCGCTACTACCGCCACTCCGGCTACCCGGGCGGGATCAAGTCCCGCACGCTGGAGGAGATGTTGGAGCGGCGCCCCGAAGAGGTCATCCGGCTGGCGGTCAAGGGCATGCTGCCCCGCAACCGCCTCGCCCGCAAGCAGCTGACGAAGCTGAAGGTCTACGCCGGCGCGGAGCATCCGCATGCCGCGCAGCAGCCTCAGCCCTTGGAGATCAAGTCTTAGGCATGTCCGACCAGACGCCGCAGGATCCGCAGGACGAGCAGGAGGCCACGACGCCGGAGCCCGCCGCCGAGGCGCAGGCCCCCGAGCCCGAGGCCCCCGCCGAGGAGACCGCTCCGGTCGCCGAGGAGGCTCCGGCGCCCGTCGCCGAGGCCGCCGACGAGACCCCCGCCGACGCTCCGGCCGAGGCCGCTCCCGCCGCCCCGACCGCCGAGGGCGCCGAGGTGGTCGAGGAGGAGCTCGACGACGAGGAGCCCGCCGCTCCGCGCGTCAAGCCCGCCATCCCGGGAGCCGACCTCGAGGTCGACATCGTCGTCGACGGCGAGGATCGCAACCGCACCTGGTCCGAGGACGAGGATCCCGACGGCGAGGAGCCGGCGGCCTCCGGCGACGACCAGGACGTCGTCGACGAGCAGCCGATCACCGCCCAGATCCAGCTGGCCGACGACGCGCGCTACCGCGCGACCGGCAAGCGCAAGACGGCGATCGCCCGCGTGATCCTGAAGCCCGGCACCGGCGCCTACACGATCAACGGCCGCTCGCTGGACGAGTTCTTCCCGCGCGCCACCCTGCAGCGCACGATCCGCCAGCCCCTGGAGACGGTGGGCTACGAGGACCGCATGGACGTCATCGCCCGCATGCACGGCGGCGGCGTCTCGGCCCAGGCCGGCGCGCTGCGCCACGGCATCTCCCGCGCCCTGCTGGAGGCCGACCCGAACCTGCGCACCGAGCTCAAGCGCCGCGGCTTCCTGACGCGCGACGCGCGCGCCAAGGAGCGCAAGAAGGCCGGCCTCAAGAAGGCGCGCAAGAAGCCGCAGTTCAGCAAGCGGTAGCAGGCAGTTCGTTGAGCCGCCGGCTCTTCGGAACCGACGGCGTCCGCGGCGTCGCGGGCGAGGTCCTGACCGCGGAGCTCGCCCTGGCGCTGGGCCGCGCGGTCACGGTCCAGTCGCCCGCCGAGCGCCCGCAGGTCCTCGTCATCCGCGACACGCGGGAGTCGGGGGAGATGCTGGAGTCCGCCCTGGCCGCGGGGATCACCTCGGCCGGCGGCGACGTCCTGCTCGGCGGCGTGCTGCCCACCCCGGCCGCGCCGCTGCTGCTCGGCCGCTACGGGTTCGACCTCGCCGCGGTCATCTCGGCCTCGCACAACCCGTACGCCGACAACGGCATCAAGTTCTTCGGCTCCGACGGCTTCAAGCTGTCGGACGCCGAGGAGGCCACGATCGAGACGCTGCTGGCGGAGCAGGGCGACGAGGCCCGGGTGGGTGGGTCCGGTTCGCCGGCGATCGGGCGCGTCCGCCAGCTCCACGGGACGCTGGAGGACTACCTCCGCGAGCTCCACACCCGCTTCTCCGCGCTCGACCTCACCGGCGTGGACGTCGTCCTGGACTGCGCGCACGGCGCGACCTACCAGGCCGCCCCGGAGATCTTCCGGCGCCTGGGCGCGACCGTGACCGTCCTGGCCGACGAGCCCGACGGGCGCAACATCAACGCCGGCTGCGGCTCGACGCACCTCGACCTCGTGATCCAGGCGGTCCGCGAGGGGAGCCACGACGTCGGCTTCGCCTTCGACGGCGACGGCGACCGCGTGCTGGCCGTCGACCGCCACGGCGTCGTCGTCGACGGCGACGAGCTGATCGCCCTCGCGGCGCTGAGCCTGCGTGAGCGCGGCCGCCTCACCGGCGGCGTCGCGGTCACGGTCATGACGAACTACGGCTTCCACGCGGGGATGCGCGAGGCGGGCGTCGAGGTGGCGATCACCGCCGTCGGCGACCGCTACGTCCTCGAGGAGCTGCGCGGCCGCGGCTGGTCGCTCGGCGGCGAGCAGTCGGGCCACATCATCGACATGGGCTTCGTGCCCTCCGGCGACGGGATCGCGAGCGCGCTGCTGACGCTCGAGGCGCTGAGCGGCGGCGACCTCGCCGACCGCGCGGCGATGGAGAAGATCCCGCAGCGCCTGGTCAACGTCCCGGTCGCGGATCGCGACGCGGCGATGGACAGCGCCGAGCTCGCCGCCGCGGTCGCGCGCGAGAGCGAGGGCTTGGAGGGCCGCGGGCGCGTGCTCGTACGCCCGTCGGGCACCGAGCAGCTCGTGCGCGTGATGGTCGAGGCGCCGACGCAGGACGAGACGGACGCCATCTGCGAGCGGCTCGTCGCGATCGTCCGCCCGCCCGCCTGAACTGCCCTGAAGGCCAGGGGCGGCAGGAAAGCCGGTTGGTACCCTCGAAGCACGTTCCACCGGGCCCCTCGCCCGCGCAGCACCAGCTTTTCCCGGACCCCCACCCAGCCAGGAGGCCTCCGCCATGTGCGGCATCGTCGGCTACGTCGGCCAGCGCCCAGCGCAGGAGATCCTGCTCGCAGGGTTGCAGAAGCTCGAGTACCGCGGCTACGACTCCGCGGGCATCTCCGTGATCGCCGCCGATGGTGACATCGAGTCCGTCCGCGCGGTCGGCAACCTCGCCAACCTCAAGGCGGCGATCGACGCGCAGGACGCCCTCGACGCGGAGGGCGCCGTCGCCGTCGCCACGCGCGTCGGCACCACGGGCATCGGCCACACGCGCTGGGCCACCCACGGGCGCGTCAACGAGTCCAACGCGCACCCGCACTTCGACACGACCAACCGCGTCCACGTCGTGGTCAACGGCATCGTCGAGAACTACCTCGCGCTGAAGGTCCGCCTCGCGGACATGGGCGCGGAGTTCACGAGCGAGACCGACGCCGAGGTCATCGCGCACCTGGTCTCCCACCACCTCGCGACCGGCTCCCTCGCCGACGCGGTCCGCGCCGCCTACGCCGAGCTCCAGGGCCACTTCGCGTTCGTCGCGATGGCGCTGGACGAGCCCGGCACGCTGGTCGGCGCGCGCAAGGAGTGCCCGCTGATCATCGGCCGCGGCGACGGCGAGACGTTCCTCGCCTCCGCGATCCCCGCCTTCCTCGCGAGCACGCGCAAGGTCCAGTACATCGAGAACGGCGAGCTGGTCGTCGTCACCGCCGAGGGCACGACGTTCCTCACGCCGGAGGGCGACGTGCTGGACCGCGACGTCGTCGAGATCGACTGGGACGAGGAGACCGCCGAGAAGGGCGGCTATGAGACCTTCATGTTGAAGGAGATCCACGAGCAGGCAGACGCCGTCGCCGAGACGATCGCCGACCGCACCGTGCGCCCCGACGGCGTGGACCTCGCCGAGGAGGCGAGCTTCGACGAGGAGCTGCTGCGCGACGTCAAGCGCATCATCGTCGTGGCGTGCGGCACCTCGTACCACGCGGGCCTGATCGGCCGCTACGCGATCGAGGAGTGGGCGCGGCTCCCCGTCGAGATGGACGTGGCGAGCGAGTACCGCTACCGCAACCCGGTCGTCGGCCCCGGCGACCTGGTCATCGGGATCACGCAGTCGGGCGAGACGGCCGACACGCTGGCCGCGATGCGCCTGGCGAGCGACCGTGGCGCGTCGGTGATCGCGGTCACGAACGTCATGGGCTCGCAGGCCACGCGCGACGCCGACGGCGTCCTCTACACGCGCGCCGGCCTCGAGATCGGCGTCGCGGCGACGAAGACCTTCGTCTGCCAGGTCGCGGTCATGTACCTGCTGGCGCTGCGCCTCGCCGAGCTGCGCGGGACGCTCGACGTCGAGGACCGCACGCGGCTGGTGAGCGAGCTCAAGCGCGTGCCGCACGAGATCGACGCGCTGCTCGAGGGCCTCGACCTCGACGCCGTCGCCGAGAACCACTTCTCGCGCGAGTTCTTCCTGTACTTGGGGCGCCACGTCGGGCTGCCGGTGGCGCTCGAGGGCGCGCTGAAGCTCAAGGAGATCTCCTACATCCCGACCGACGCGTACGCGGCCGGCGAGATGAAGCACGGGCCGATCGCCCTGCTGGACGAGTCGACGCCGGTCGTCTGCATCGCGACCGACTCGCCGATCCTCGACAAGGTCGTCTCCAACGTGCAGGAGGTGCGCGCCCGCGGCGCGCACGTCATCGCGATCGCCTCCGAAGGCAACATCGAGATCGGCGAGCACGCCGAAGAGGTCATCCGGATCCCGAAGATGGACTGGATGCTCCAGCCGCTGCTGGCCGTGATCCCGCTGCAGGTCTTGGCGTACAAGATCGCGCGGCTGCGCGGGCTGAACGTCGACCAGCCGCGGAACCTCGCCAAGACCGTGACCGTGGAGTAGCAGGCGCTCGTCGGTCGAGGAGTGGGCTACGCTCGGCGCCGATGAGCGGCGTCGGGCTGGACCTGCTGGAGATCGAGCGGCTGGAGGCGGCGCTGGCGCGCCGCCCGTCGCTTGCGGCGCGGCTGTTCACCGACGGCGAGCGGGCGTACGCCGCGGCGCGGTCGCGGCCGGGGCAGCACCTCGCGGCGCGCTTCTGCGCGAAGGAGGCCGTCGCCAAGGCGCTCGGCCTGGAGGCGTGGGCCTGGCGCGACATCGAGGTCGTCAGCGAGGGCGGCGCGCCGCGGATCGTCCTGCACGGCGCGCTGGCCGACCGCGACGTGACGGTGGACGTGTCGCTGACGCACTCGCGGGGAACGGCCGGAGCAGTGGCGATGGTGCGGACATGACGGCGCTTCCCGACGGGCTCGAGCCGCTGCTCGACGTCGACCAGCTGCGCGCGACCGACGCCTGGGCGACCTCTGAGCGCGGGATCCCGGGCGTCGAGCTGATGGAGCGCGCGGCCGAGGGGCTCTTCGAGATCGTCTGGCACCGCGCGCCGGCGGGCGCGATCGTCGTCGTGTGCGGCGGCGGGAACAACGGCGGCGACGGCTACGCGCTCGCGCGGCTGCTGCGGGCCGCCGGGCGCAGCGTCAGCGTCCTGCACACCTCGGATCCGGCGAAGCTCTCCGGTGATGCGGCCGTGATGCGCGATCGCCTGCCGGGCGAGCCGCCGCTGCCGTTCGCGGCGGGCGCGCTCGACGGCGCCGAGGTGATCGTGGACGCGATCCTCGGCACCGGCTTCAGCGGCGAGCCGCGCGCGCACGTCGCCGCGGCGATCGCGGCGATCAACGGCGCGGGGGCGTTCGTGGTGGCGGCGGACGTGCCGTCGGGCGTGGACGCGGGGACCGGCGCGGTGGCGGGCGACGCGGTGCGCGCCGACGTGACGGGGACGTTCCACGCGGCGCTGCCGGGGCTGTGGATCGCGCCGGGCAAGGCGCACGCGGGCGAGGTCGTCGTGGTCGACATCGGCATTCCGGAGGGCGGCCCGGCGGAGCCGTGGATCGGGCTGATCGACCCGTCGATCCTGGCGACGTACCCGCGCCGGGGCGAGGAGTCCACCAAGTTCGCCTCCGGCCACGTGCTCGTCGCCGGCGGCTCGCGGGGCTTGACCGGCGCGCCGTCGCTGTCGTCGATGGCCGCGATGCGCGCGGGCGCGGGCTACGTGACCGCGTGCGTGCCGGACTCGCTCAACGACATCTTCGAGATCAAGCTCACCGAGGTGATGAGCGCGCCGCTGCCCGACGACGGCGGCTCGCACACCGAGGCGGGGGCGGACGAGGTCATCGAGCGCGCGGGCGGGCGCGGCGGCGCGCTGGTGCTCGGGCCCGGGATGGGGCGGAGCGACGGCGCGTTCGCGTTCGCGCGGCGGGT
>JAOPZG010000322.1 GCA_025964215.1 Conexibacter sp. | reverse complement strand
GATCAGCACGAGTCGTAATGGCATGTGGGCGTGTGTGTCGGTCGTGACCGGGACCGACGGAACGGCGGAATTTCCGCCGCTGCTGAAGAGTACTGCACTCGCGGCACTCTAAGGTGACGCAAGGTTTTGCGAAGGACACCGAAAAGCTCATCCGCCAGCTGTCGCTGATCTCCTATCTGATGGCTGAGCGGCGCCCCGTCACGGCTACCGAGATCCGGCGCGACGTCGAGGGCTACTCGGATATGACCGAGGATGCGTTCGCCAGGCGTTTTTATGCGGACAGGGCGGAGCTCGACGCACTGGGCATCCACCTGTCGGTCGACAAGCCGGCCGAGGGCTTCTCCGAGCAGGAGAACTACTCGCTCGCGCCCGAGGCCTTCCACCTCCCGCCGATCGCGTTCACCGACTCCGAGCGCGCCGCGCTGCAGACCGCGCTGACGCTGCTCGACGGCGAGTTCGCCTACGCCGAGCCGCTGCGCCTGGCGCTGCAGCAGATCGCGTGGGGCCGCCCGAGCCCGCTCGGCTCGGACTCGCGGCAGACGATCGGGTTAGGCATCACCGCGTCGGCCGGCGGCGGCGAGGTCTCCGCGCGCCTCGCCAAGATCGACACCGCGATCTATCGCCGCAAGCGGATCGAGTTCGAGTACCACACGATGGGCTCCGACGAGACGTCGCTGCGGCGCGTCGACCCGTACCACCTGCTGTTCGAGGGCGGGCAGTTCTACCTCGTCGGCTACGCCCATGAGCGCGACGACGTGCGCGTCTTCCGGCTCTCGCGGATCAAGGGCAAGGTCGCCTACGCGACCAAGGCCGAGCACGACTTCAAGCGCCCCACCGACTTCGACCCGCGCGGCTACGCCACGCGCGCCGACTGGCAGTTCGGCGAGACGGTCGGCACCGCCGAGGTCTGGATCTCCGAGCGCATCGCCTGGCAGGTCGAGCGCCACTTCGGCCGCTTCGGCACGATCGCCAAGGCGCAGGACGGCAGCGGCGACATGACGTTCACCACCGAGTACGCGTCGGTCCGCCAGCTCGCGGCCTGGGCGCTGCGGCTCGGCGAGCACGCCCGGATCCTCGCCCCCGACGAGCTGGTGAGCGAGCTCGCCGACCGCGTCGAGCTGCTGCACGACCGCCACACCGGCGAGCTCGAGCTGGCCGCCGTCGTCCCCGCCGAGGAGGTCGACGAGGTCGTCGAGCCCGCCGGCGCCAAGCGCGAGACCGCGATCCGCCCGGAGCGCTTCGCGCGCCTGGTGACGCTCGCGTCGATCCTGATCCAGGCCGGCCGCGCCAACGAGCGCCTGCGCTTCACCGACGTCTGCGAGGCCCTGCAGGTCTCCGACGCCGAGCTGCGCGAGGACGTCGCCGTGCTGAACGTCGTCAACTTCGGCGGCGGCTCCTACGTCCTCTACGCCGAGGTCCACGACGACGGGACGATCGAGGTCGACCCCGAGCCGTACTCCGACAACTTCGCCCGCCCGGCGCGGCTGCTGCCCGTCGAGGCCAAGGCCCTGATCGCGGCGATCGACCTGATCGGCGACCACCTGCCCGAGGGCGCGCTGAACTCGGCCCGCGACAAGATCGTCGCCGCGCTCGGCGCCGACCCGATGGAGCAGGGCCTCCAGGTCGCCTCCGGCGGCGGGGACTACTCCTAGATCGCCCGCGTCGTCTCGCGCGCGATCTCCGACTGCCGCCGGCTCCGGCTCGAGTACTACAAGGCCAACGAGGACGTCTTCTCCGAGCGCGTCGTCGAGCCCTACGCGCTGATCAACGGGCGCGAGGGCTGGTACGTCGCCTCCTACGACCCGGCGCGCGAGGCGGTCCGCCACTTCCGGCTGGATCGCGTGAAGACCGCCGAGGTGCTCGACGTCTCCTTCACGCCGCGGCCCGAGGTCGACCCGGCCTCCGACGTCGCCGGCTGGCCGAGCACCGGCCTGGTCGAGGCCTCCCGCGTCGCCCGCGTCTGGATCTCCCCGGAGCGCGCGCGCTGGTCGCGCGAGCAGCGCGAGGTCGCGCTGACGCTCGCCGACGGCTCGGTCGTCGTCGAGCTGCCCTACAAGGGCACCGACTGGCTCGTGCGCGAGGTGCTCGCCGAGGCCGGCGACGCCGCGGTCCTCTCGCCGCCGGAGGCCCGCGAGGCCGTCCGCGCCGCCGTGGATCGCCTCCAGCTTGCCGTCCGCTGAGCATCCCGGCCGGGCTTCGCCGGCCCGCGCCCGTTAGCCTCCTGCGCCGGTGAGCCGACGCGATCAGATCACGATGGACGAGGCGGAGTGCCTCGCGTTCCTCGACGAGGAGCGCATCGTCACGTGCGCGACCTTCGGGCCGCGCGGGTGGCCGCACCTCATGCCGCTCTGGTACGTCGTGCGCGACGGGCGCCTCTGGGCGTGGACCTTCGCCAAGTCCCAGAAGACCAAGAACCTGGAGCGCGACCCCCGGGCGACGCTCCAGGTGGAGGCGGGGCGCGACCAGTACCCGGAGCTGCGCGGGGTGATGATCGAGGCCGAGGTCACGATCCACCGCGACGTGGAGCTCGTCACCGACCTCGGGCTGGAGATCTTCGCCCGCTACGGCGGAGGAGACGGCTCCCACCCACCCACGGTCGCGCCGGAGGTCCGGGCCATGGTCGAGAAGCAGGCCGCCAAGCGCGTCGGCCTCGAGTTCGCCGAGCGCAGCCGCGCCACCTGGGACCACCGCAAGCTGGGGAACGTCTACTGATGCAGCCGCTCAAGGGCCTGATCCTGTCCGGGGGCAAGGGCACGCGCCTGCGCCCCATCACCCACACGAGCGCCAAGCAGCTCGTGCCGGTCGCCAACAAGCCGGTGCTCTTCTACGGCATCGACGCGATGGCGAAGGCGGGCATCGCGGAGATCGGGATCAACATCGCCCCGGAGACGGGCGAGGAGATCAAGGAGGTCGCCGGCGACGGCAGCGCCTTCGGGGTCAAGATCACCTACATCCTGCAGGACGAGCCCGCCGGGCTGGCCCACGCGGTCCTCACCGCCGAGCCGTTCCTGGGCGACTCGCCGTTCGTGATGTACCTGGGCGACAACCTGCTCCAGGGCGGGATCATCGACCTCGTCACCGCGTTCAAGGCCAACGAGCCCGACGCGCTGATCCTGCTCACGCCGGTCCCGGACCCCGAGCACTTCGGCGTCGCCGAGCTCGACGGCGACCGCGTCGTCGCGCTGGCCGAGAAGCCGCCCGAGCCGAAGACGAACCTCGCGCTCGTCGGCGTCTACATGTTCATGCCCTTGATCCACGACGCGGCGCGCGCGATCGAGCCCTCCGCGCGCGGCGAGCTCGAGATCACCGACGCGATCCAGCACCTCGTCGACACCGGCCGCCGCGTCGAGCCGCACATCGTGCAGGGCTGGTGGAAGGACACCGGCCGCCTCGACGACATGCTCGAGGCCAACCGCCTGGTCCTCGACCGCATGGAGCACCGCGTCGAGGGCGAGCTGGTCGAGTCCGCCATCGAGGGCCGCGTCGTCATCGAGGAGGGGGCGACGCTCACTCGGGCGACCGTCCGCGGCCCCGCGATCATCGGAGCCGGCGCCGTGCTGACCGACTGCTACATCGGCCCGTACACGGCGATCGGCGAGGGCTGCGCGGTCGAGAACGCCGAGGTCGAGCACTCGATCCTGCTCGCCGGCTCCACCGTGCGCGGCCTCGACGGCCGCATGGAGTCGTCGCTGCTCGGACGCAACGTGCACATCTCCCGCAGCGATCAGCAGCCCCGCGCGTTCCGCTTCATGGTGGGCGACAACTCCGAGATCACGATCCTGTGAGGGTCCTCGTGACAGGCGCGGCCGGCATGCTCGGCCATCGCGTGCTGGCCGACGCCACGGCGCGCGGCTGGGACGCCATCGGCGTCGACCTGCCCGACGGCGACCTGACCGACCCGGCCGTCGCGCAGGACCTCCTGGAGGAGCACACGCCGGACGCGGTCGTGCACTGCGCCGCGTTCGTGGACGTCGACCGCGCCGAGGAGCACGAGGACACCGCGCTGGCCGTCAACGCCGACGCCTCGGCCAACGTCGCGGCGGCCGCGGCGATGCTCGGCGCGCGGATCGTCGCCGTGTCCACCGACTACGTCTTCGACGGCAAGATGCTGGCCCGCCCACCCCGCCCCTACGTCGAGTCCGACCCGACCGCCCCGCTCGGCGCCTACGGGCGGACGAAGCTCGCGGGCGAGGTCGCGATCGCCGGCCACAACCCGAACCACGCCATCGCGCGCACCGCGTGGCTCTTCGGGGTCGGTGGCAAGAACTTCCCGGACACCATGTTGAAGGCCGGGGCTGCGCGCGACGAGGTCGCGGTGGTGACCGACCAGGTCGGCTCGCCCACCTGGACCGGCCACCTGTCGCCGGCGCTGCTCGACCTCGCGGCGTCCGACGCGGTCGGCGTCTTCCACACCGCCGGCGGCGGCCAGTGCTCCTGGCACGCGCTGACCGTCGAGCTCTACCGCCTCGCCGGCCTGGCGACGCGCGTCAACGAGACCACGGCCGCGGAGTTCCAGCGTCCGGCCCCGCGGCCGGCATGGAGCGTCCTGGCCACCGAGCGCGACGAGACCCCGCGCCTGCCCGCCTGGCAGGACGGCGTCGCGGAGTACTTGAACGAGAGGGAGAACGGATCGTGAAGCTGCTCGTCAGCGGAGGTGCCGGGTTCATCGGCTCCAACTTCGTCCGCCAGCGCGTGAACGACTTCGGGGACGACGTCGTCGTCCTCGACGCGCTGACCTACGCCGGCCGGCCGGAGAACCTCGAGGGCCTCGGGGTCACGCTCGTGCACGGCGCGATCGAGGATCCCGCGAAGGTCGCCGAGGCGATCGGCGACGGCGTCGACGCGATCGTGAACTTCGCCGCCGAGACGCACGTCGACCGCTCGATCAGCGGCCCGGACGCGTTCGTGGAGACGAACGTCCGCGGCTCGCTCGTCCTGCTCGAGGCCGCGCGCGAGAAGGGCGTCGCCCGCTACGTGCAGATCTCGACCGACGAGGTGTACGGGTCGATCGAGGTCGGCTCGTTCACGGAGGAGTCTCCGATCGTGCCGTCCTCGCCGTACTCGGCCTCGAAGGCCGGCGGCGACCTGCTCGTGCAGTCGTACTTCCACACCTACGGGCTGGAGACCGTGATCGCCCGCGGCTCCAACAACTACGGGCCCTACCAGTACCCAGAGAAGCTGATCCCGTTGATGGTGCTCAACGCGCTGCACGACGACAAGCTGCCGGTCTACGGCGACGGGCTCAACGTGCGCAACTGGCTCTACGTCGAGGACTTCGGCCGCGGGATCTCCCACATCCTGGCCCACGGCGCGCCGGGCGAGGTCTACAACGTGGGCGGCCCGGACGAGGCCACCAACATCGACGTCGTCAAGGGCATCCTCAAGCACACGGGCAAGGACGAGTCCTTGATCGAGTACATCACCGACCGCCCCGGCCACGACCGCCGCTACTCGCTCGGCAGCGAGAAGTCCCGCGCGCTCGGCTGGTCGGCGCAGGTGCGCTTCGAGCAGGGCCTCGAGAAGACCGTCGCGTGGTACCGCGACAACAAGTCCTGGTGGGAGCCGATCCGCTCCGGCGAGTTCCGCGAGTACTACGAGCGCCACTACGGGCGCGCGCTGGGCTAGACCGCGACGGGCCGCGCGTAGAGCTCCGGCGAGGGGATCCCGATGACCTCGCCGGCGAAGCGCTGCGTGGTGCCGTAGACGACCCAGGTCGTGTCGATCTCGCCGATCATGCGGACGAGCTCGAGCTCGTCGGGATGGCTCTCCAGCCACTCCGAGTGCGTGAGCGCCGCGTCGAACTCGCCGCGCAGCAGCGCCTGCGCCGCCAGCGGCTTGGAGATCTGCGGGACCTTGACCTCCCACTCGGAGAGGTCGACGTAGCCCTCGGTCGCCTCGACGATCCCGAGCGAGCGCGGCGGCCCGCCGAGATCGCGGCGCGCCAGGATGGCCAAGGACTTGGTCGGGTAGATGAAGGTGTCGACCACGAAGACCTCGTCGCAGCGCTTCTCGGTGATCTCGTGGACCTTCGGATGCGCGCTGCACTGCACGAGGAACGCGTCCTCGCGGCCGCGGATCCGCTCCAGGCCGTCGAAGAAGTCGGTGATCAGGTCGAGCTCGACGTCCTCGATGCCCTGGAAGCGCGCGTAGCTGCGGACCGCGCGCTCGTGGCAGGTGCCCTCCGGACCGAGCGTGACGAAGGTAATCGGCATCGCCCTCGACGCTAGGCGCCGCGCCCGGCGCGGTCAATCGGCAGTACGGAGCCAGCTGGCCCAGGCGCTGCGCTACGACGCGCCGAGCGTCGCGATCTTCCACGCGCGGCCGACCTTCAGCAGCTGCAGCGTGTCGATGCGGTCCTTGTCGCCGCCCTCGGACTTGACCACGGCGTTCGCGGTCGTGCCCGAGATCGTGACCTTCTGGACCTGCAGCTCGTAGGAGTCGGCGTCGTCGAGCGCGTCCTTGACGACCTTGTCGCAGGCGCCCGCCGACGCCGTCTTGATCTTGGCCACGAGCGCCGGCGCGAGCAGGTCGGCGCAGATCTTCTTGCCGTCGTGCTTGCGGCTGGCGGACTGGAGGTCCTCGACCGCCTGGGCCACGTTCTTCTGGTCGCCCTGGAAGTCGCCGGCGGAGTCCTTGGAGGTCTGGCCGCACGCGCTGAGGGCGAGCGGAAGCGCGACGAGCAGCGCGAGAAGTCGGGTGGGGGCGGCCATCGGCCTGGAGCCTATCTAGGATCTGTCCTTGAATGGCCGACTCCGACCCCGCCCGCAGCACCGCCCCGACCGTCGTCCCGCGCGGGCGCCACGCCCCGCCGCTGGAGGTGCGCCTGACCGTCCAGCGCCGCCGGCTCTTCGAGGCGGCCGCCACCGTCTTCGCCAAGCGCGGCTTCGCCGACGCCACCGCCGAGGCGATCAGCCGCGAGGCCGGGATGTCGAAGGCGACGTTCTACGAGCACTTCGCCAACAAGGAGGAGGCGATCCTCGCGCTCTTCGACGAGGCCGCCACCGAGGTCATGCGGCAGATGGCGCTCGCCTCCGAGCAGGAGAGCGCGACCTACCCGGAGCACCTCGCCGGCGGCACGCGCGCGTTCCTGCGCACGCTCGCCGAGTGGCCGGACGCGGCGCAGACGCTGCTGGTCGAGATCATCGGCGCCGGCCCGCGCGCGACCGAGCGCCGCGACGCGATCCTCGACGCCTTCGCCGACGCGATCCACCGCGACAACGAGCGCATCGCCCCCAAGTACGGCGCGCCGCGCTTCGCCTCGCGCGACGACGCGTTCGCCTGCGTCGGCGCGATCGTCGAGCTCGCCTCGCGCCAGCTCCGCACGCGCAACCCCAGCGACATCCGCGAGCTGGAGCCGGTCATCGAGCGGCTCATGCTGGGGATCCTGCAGCAGGCCGCATGAGCGATCCGGGCCTCGCCGCGCTCGAGGCGGAGGTCACGGCGTGCCGCCGCTGCCCGCGGCTCGTCGCGTGGCGGGAGGAGGTCGCGCGCGAGAAGCGCGCCGCCTTCAAGGACGATGACTACTGGGGCCGGCCGATCCCCGGCTTCGGCGACCCGGACGCGCGCGTCCTGATCCTCGGCCTCGCCCCCGCCGCGCACGGCGCGAACCGCACCGGCCGCGTCTTCACCGGCGACCGCAGCGGCGACTTCCTCTTCGCGGCGCTGCACCGCACGGGCTTCGCGAACCAGCCGACGTCGGTCTCCCGCGACGACGGCCTCGCGCTCACCGGCGCGTGGATCACCGCCGCCGTGCGCTGCGCGCCGCCGGCCAACAAGCCGACGCCGGCCGAGCGCGACGCGTGCCTGCCGTGGACGGTTGCGGAGCTCGACCACGTCAGCGACGTCCGCGTCGTCGTCTGCCTCGGCGCGTTCGCCTGGGACGGCGCGCTGCGCCTGCGCGCCGCGCTCGGCCACCCGCCGCCGCGGCCGCGCCCGAAGTTCGGCCACGGCGCGCTCTGGTACGACGACGAGAACTCCGGCTGGGCCCTGCTCGGCACCTACCACCCCTCGCAGCAGAACACGTTCACCGGCGTCCTCACCGAGGACATGCTCGACGACGTCCTGCGCACCGCGCGCGAGATCGCGGGCTGAGCGCGCCGTGCTCGTCGTCGCCCACCGCGGCGCGTCGGCCGAGGCCGTCGACAACAGCCTCGACGCCTTCGAGCAGGCGATCGCGCTCGGCAGCGACCTGATCGAGTTCGACGTCCGCCGCACGCGCGACGACCAGCTGATCGCGTTCCACGACTCCGCCGTCGGCGGCCGCGCGGTCGGCGCGCTGACCCGCGCGGAGATCGGCAGCGCCCTCGGCCACCTCCCGCCGCTGCTGGCGGAGATCGTCGACCTCGCGCGCGGCCGGATCGGGCTCGACGTCGAGCTCAAGGAGGACGGCTACGTCGCGCGGGTCCTGGCGGCGCTCGACGGGACGCCGGACGTCGTGATCACCTCGTTCCTCGACGACGTCGTCACCGAGGTCAAGCAGACCGCGCCGCCCGGCCTGCGCGCCGGTCTGCTCGTCGGCGTCGGCCGCACGCGCCAGGTCGTCAAGACGCGCCTCTCGGAGCTCTCGCCGGTCCCGCGGGCGCGCGCCTGCGGCGCCGACCTCGTCGCGATGCACTACGCCCTCGCCTCGCTCGGCGCGCTGCGCCGCACCGCCGAGGCCGGCCTCCCCGTCTTCGTCTGGACCGTCAACGACGAGGTCCAGCTGCGCCGCTTCCTCGTCGACCCGCGCGTCGAGGCGGTCATCACCGACGTGCCGGCCAAGGCGCTCGCGCTCCGCGACGCCTGATCGGCCCGGGGCGCGCACCTCGTACCCTGATCGACGGTGCCGCTCTCGACCTTCAGCCCCCGGACGCAGGAGTGGTTCGGCCGCGCCTTCGCGGAGCCGACGGCCGTGCAGGAGCAGGCCTGGCCGGCGATCGCCACCGGCGAGCACACGCTCATCAGCGCGCCGACCGGCAGCGGCAAGACGCTCGCCGCGTTCCTCTGGTCGCTCGACCGCCTCGCGACCACGCCGCGCGAGGACGGCACCGGGATCCGCGTCGTCTACGTCTCGCCGCTGAAGGCGCTGAGCTACGACGTCGAGCGCAACCTCCAGGCGCCGCTGATCGGGATCGGCGCCGACATCACCGTCGGGATCCGGACCGGCGACACGCCGCAGAAGGAGCGCGCGGCGATGCGCCGCACGCCGCCCGACGTCCTCATCACGACGCCCGAGTCGTTGTACCTCATGTTGACCTCGCAGGCGCGCGACGTCTTGCGCGACGTCGAGGCCGTCATCATCGACGAGATCCACGCGGTCGCCGCGACCAAGCGCGGCGCGCACCTCGCGCTGACGCTCGAGCGGCTGAGCGCCCTCGTCCAGGCCGAGCACGGCCGCGACCCGCAGCGCATCGGCCTCAGCGCCACGCAGAACCCGCTGGAGGAGGTCGGCCGCTTCATGGTCGGCCCGCAGCGCACCTGCCGGATCGTGGACGCCGGCGTGCGCAAGCCGCTCGACCTCCAGATCCAGGTGCCGGTCGAGTCGATGAAGGAGCCGGACCAGGGGTCCGCGCCGCTCGACCCGCTGGACCCGACGCCCGGCGGCAGCGAAGCCACGCGCAAGTCGATCTGGCCGGCGATGTACCCGCAGATCCTGGAGCTCGTGCGCGAGCACCGCTCGACCATCGTCTTCGTCAACGCGCGCCGGGGCGCCGAGCGCCTCGCGCTGCGCCTCAACGAGCTCGCCGCCAAGCAGGACGAGGAGGCGGGCCGGCCCGTCGTCGAGATCGCCCGCGCGCACCACGGCTCCCTGGCCCGCGAGGAGCGGCTGGTCATCGAGGAGCAGCTCAAGGGCGGGCACCTCCCGTGCCTCGTGGCGACCTCCTCGCTGGAGCTCGGCATCGACATGGGCGCCGTCGACCTGGTGTTGCAGGTCGAGTCCCCCAAGTCGGTCTCGCGTGGCCTGCAGCGGATCGGCCGCGCCGGCCACTCCGTCGGCGACACGTCCAAGGGCCGGATCTTCCCGAAGTTCCGCGCCGACCTCCTGGAGTGCGCGGTCGTCGTCAAGCTCATGCGCGAGGGCAAGATCGAGCCGACGGTCGTCCCGCGCAACCCGCTCGACGTCCTCTGCCAGCAGATCGTCGCGATCGCCGCCGGGGTCGACGCCGACGCGGACTCGACGCCGGTCCTGGTCGACGAGCTGTACGCCCTGGTCACCAAGACCTACACCTACGCGGAGCTCTCGCGCGAGCTGCTCGAGAACGTCCTCGACATGCTCGACGGGCGCTACCCCTCGCAGGAGTTCGGCGAGCTGCGCCCGCGCATCGTCTGGGACCGCGTCGCCGGGACGATCCGCCCGCGCAAGGGCGCGCGCCAGCTCGCGGTGACCAACGCGGGGACGATCCCGGACCGCGGGCTCTACGCCGTCGTCCTGCCCGACGGGCGCCGCGTCGGCGAGCTCGACGAGGAGATGGTCTACGAGGCGCGGCCCGGCCAGGTCTTCCTGCTCGGCGCGTCGTCGTGGCGGATCGAGGAGATCCAGCGCGACCGCGTCGTCGTCACGCCCGCGCCGGGCGTCCCGGGCGCCGTCCCGTTCTGGAAGGGCGACTCGGTCGGCCGCCCGAAGGAGCTCGGGCGCGAGATCGGCGCGTTCAGCCGCTGGGCCGTCGACCAGACCGCGGAGCTGCTGGAGGCCGACTACGACCTCGACCCGCTCGCCGCCCGCAACCTCCTGGACTTCCTGCGCGAGCAGCAGGAGGCCACGCGCGTCATCCCGAGCGACCGCACGATCGTCGTCGAGCGCTTCCGCGACGAGATCGGCGACTGGCGGCTGTGCGTGCTCTCGCCGTTCGGTGGCCGGGTCCACGCCGCCTGGGCGCTGGCGCTGAGCGCGAAGATCCGCGACGAGGCCGGCCTGGAGTCCGACGCGATCTGGTCCGACGACGGCATCATCGTCCACCTCCCCGACGCCGACGAGCCGCCCGGCGCCGACCTCGTGATGCTCGACCCCGAGGACGTGGAGGATCAAGTTGTCGCGGAGCTCGGGTCCTCCGCCCTGTTCGGCGCGCGCTTCCGCGAGAACGCCGGCCGCGCGCTGCTGATCCCGCGCGCCTACCCCGGCAAGCGCACGCCGCTGTGGCAGCAGCGGCTCAAGGCCCAGTCGCTGCTCGAGGTCGCCAAGCAGTACAGCGACTTCCCCATTATCTTGGAGACCTACCGTGAATGCCTGCGGGACGTCCTCGACGTCCCGGGGCTGATCGAGCTGCTCCAGGGGCTGCACTCGCGCGACCTCTCGCTGGTCGAGGTCGAGACCCGCACCGCCTCGCCGTTCGCCTCGTCGTTGTTGTTCGACTACGTCGCGACCTACATGTACGAGGGCGACACGCCCAACGCGGAGCGCCGCGCCGCCGCCCTGTCGCTCGACCGCGACCTGCTGCGCGAGCTGCTCGGCCAGGAGGAGCTGCGCGACCTCATCGACGCCGACGCGCTCGATCAGGTCGAGGCGGATCTCCAGCACCGCTCGGTCCGCACGCAGGCGACCGATCGCGACGGGCTGGCCGACGTGCTGCGCCGCGTCGGCGACCTCTCGCGCGCGGAGGTCCGGGCGCGCGTCCTGGCCGACCTCGACGGCGACGCCATGTTGGAGGCCTTGGTCGACGAGCGCCGCGCGGTGCGGCTGCGGATCGGCGGCGAGGAGCGCTGGGTCGCGGCCGACGACGCCGGGCTCTACCGCGACGCCTTCGGGACCGCCCCGCCGGGCGGGCTGCCGGCCGCGTTCCTGGAGTCGGTCGAGCGGCCGACCGAGCGGCTCGTCGCGCGCTACGCGCGGACGCACGGGCCGTTCACGACGGCGGACCTGCGCGAGCGCTGGGGCGTGGATCCGTCTTCTGCCCTGGCCGCGTTGGAGGGCGCGGGCGACCTCATCCGGGGCGAGCTGCGCCCCGGCGGCACCGAGCGCGAGTGGTGCGACCCCGAGGTGCTGCGGCGGATCCGGCGCGCGTCGCTGGCCGTGCTGCGCAAGGAGATCGAGGCGACCGACCAGCGGGCGCTGGCCGCGTTCCTGCCCTCGTGGCAGGGCGTCGATCGCCATCCGGCCGCCGGCGCGGGGATCGACCGCCTGCGCGAGATGTTGGTGCCCTTGCAGGGCCTGGCCCTGCCGGCGGACGTCTGGGAGCGCGACGTGCTGCCGCGGCGCGCGGGCGCGTACTCGCCGGTGTGGCTCGACCAGCTCTGCGCGTCGGGCGAGGTCGTCTGGGTCGGCGCGGGCGCGCTGGGCCGGAACTCCGGGCGCGTCGCCTTGTACTTCCGCGAGGACGCGGAGGCGCTCGGCCCGCCGTCGGTCCGCGGCGGCATCGACCGGCCGGCGCTGCCCGAGCACGACCTGCTGCGCGACCGCCTCGCGCAGTCGCCGTGCTTCTTCACCGACTTCCTCGCAGAGATCCCGCTCGCGCCCGAGCAGGTCCAGGAGGCGCTCTGGGATCTCGTCTGGGCCGGCGAGGTGACCAACGACGCGTTCGCGCCCCTGCGCGCGCCGCGGCTGACGCTGGCCCGGGCGCAGAAGGCGTCGATGGGCGGCGGGCGACGATCGGGGCGCGCCGGCACGCGCTTCGGGTCGCGGCGCGGGACCGGCGCGGCC
>JAOPZG010000314.1 GCA_025964215.1 Conexibacter sp. | reverse complement strand
GCGATGACCGACCTGGACCCGACCCACCAGCCGCTCGCCGGCATCAGGATCGCCGACTTCACCCAGGTGATGCTCGGCCCTGCGGCGACGCAGCTGCTCGCCGACTACGGGGCCGACGTCGTCAAGGTCGAGCGCGCCGGTGCCGGCGACCTGTCGCGGAGCACGCTGCCCGCCGACCCGGCCGGACCCGACAACCCGGTCTTCGCCAGCCTCAACCGCAACAAGCGCAGCGTCGCGCTCGATCTGCGCCGCGACGAGCACCACGCGGCCGCGCGCGAGCTGATCCGGCGTAGCGACGTCGTCGTCTCCAACTTCCGGCCCGGCGTGATGGAGCGCCTCGGGCTGGGGTGGGAGGACGTCCAGGAGCTCAACCCGCGCGCGATCTACGCGGTCGGCACCGGCTTCGGCGTCACCGGGCCCTACGCCCACAAGGGTGGCCAGGACATGCTCGCCCAGGCGATGAGCGGCGTGATCGAGCGGCGCGCCGACCCCTCGCGGCCGCCCGAGATCTTCGCCACCACGCTCGCCGACTACACCGCCGGGATGCACCTGGCCCAGGGCGTGCTACTGGCGCTCCTGGCCCGGGAGAAGACGGGGCGCGGCCAGCGCGTCGAGGTCTCGTTGTACGACACCTTGCTCTCGATGCAGATGCAGGAGGCCACGCACCAGCTGATGCGCGGGCGCGAGCTCAACTGGGCTGCGATGCCGCACACCGGCGCGTTCGCGACGACCGACGGCGCGCTCGTGATCGTCGGCGCGTTCCGCGACGACCCGGCCGGGGACATCTGCGACGCGCTGGGCGTGCCGGAGATCGCTGCCGATCCGCGCTTCGCGACTTGGGAGCTGCTGCTGGCCAACGCGGTGCCGTTCCGGACCGCGCTGGCGGAGGTGATCGCGACGGCGCCGACGCGGCACTGGCTCGACCGCCTGGAGGCGGCCGACCTGCTGTGCGCACCGGTGCGGACGCTCGAGGAGGCGCTGGCCGACGAGCAGACGCTGGTCAACGCCATGGTGCTCGAGATCGACGGCGGCAGCGCGACGGCCGAGCCGATCCGCACGGTCGCGTCGCCCGTCCACCTCTCCGACACGCCCGCGACCGTGCGCCTGCCGCCACCGCGGCTCGGCGAGCACACCGACGAGGCTCTGGCAGAGCTGGGCGCGCGGGCGCAGGCGTGAGCATCGGGGTCGACCTCGACGCCGGCGGCCGCGTCGCCGTGGTGACGATCGCCCGGCCGGAGGTCCTCAACGCGCTGGACGCCGAGCACGCGCTGCGCCTGCAGCACGTGTGGGACGACCTGGAGCAGGTCGACGGCCTGCGCGTGGCGATCCTCACTGGTGCGGGCGACCGCGCCTTCTGCGCGGGGGCCGACATGAAGGCCGGCGACGACGCCGAAGGGCTGGACTACCTGGCCGCTCGCCGAGCCGACGGGTTCGGCGCGATCTCGCTGCGCCGGACGCTGCCGGTACCGGTCATCGCCCGCGTCAACGGCGTGGCGCTCGGCGGAGGCTTCGAGATGGTCCTGGGCTGCGACCTCGCGGTCGCGACCGAAGACGCGACCTTCGGGCTGCCCGAGGCGCTCGTCGGCCGCGTCCCACTCGACGGCGGCGTCCCGCTCGTCGCCCGGGCACTGCCCCCGAAGGTCGCCGCCGAGGTGCTCCTCGCCGGCCGCCGCCTCACCGCGCGCGAGGCCCTGCACTGGGGCTTGGTCAACCGGGTCGTCGCCGCCGGCGAGCTGGACGCCGCCGTCGACGAGCTGACCACCGCCGTCCTGGCCGCCGCGCCGCTGTCGCAGCGGGCGATCAAGGACATGCTGTCGGCCGGCGACGGGCACGGCACGCATGCCTCCCATGCGCTCACGCCGCCGTCGCTGCTGCGGGCGCTGACCTCCGACGACGGGCGCGAAGGCGTGGTCGCGTTCCGTGAGCGCCGCGCACCCTCCTGGCAGGGGCGATGATCATCTACCGTCTCGCGCGATGAGGACCACCGTGTACGACAAGCTCAAGACCGCGATCCTCTCCGGCGAGCTCGCCTCCGGCGCGCCGCTGGTGGAGACGCAGCTGGCCGAGACGTTCGGCGTGAGCCGGACGCCGATCCGCGAGGCGCTGCATCGCCTCCAGCAGGACGGCGTCGTCGAGCGCGGGGACCGTGGGCTGCGGGTGGCCGAGCGCAGCGCCGAGCAGATCATGGAGATCTACGAGGCCCGCGTCGCGCTCGAGGAGGCCGCGTGCGGCGCCGCGGCGCGGCGGCGGACCGAGGTCGACCGCGCGCGGCTGGAGGGGCTGCTGGCCCACCACCCCGCCGACGCCGATGACGGCGAGGCGAAGGCGGCGTGGAACCGGCAGTTCCACGAGGCGGTGTGGACGGCGAGCCACAACTCGATGCTCGTCGAGCTGCTCAGCCGCCTGTTCACGCACCTGCGCCGCTACCCGTCGACGACGCTGACGTTCCCGGGGCGTTGGGACGAGGCGATCGCCGAGCACACCGCTCTCGTGGCCGCGATCGAGCGCGGCGACGAGGAGGAGGCGCGGCGGATCGGGCGCGACCACATGACGCGGGCGCGCGACGTCCGGCTGCGGATGTGGAGCGACGAGCGCTCGGCGGACGCGGCGCTGACGTAGGCGCACCGCCCGGACCCGGCGGGTTGGCGGGACCACTGTCCTTCATCCATGTATACCACTGCACACAAGGAGTACTCGACATCATGAAGCTGCTGCGTTTCGGCGAGCCGGGCCACGAGCGCCCGGGCCTACACGCGCCCGACGGCACGGTCCGCGACGCGAGCGCACTCGCGACCGACTACGACGCCGCGTTCTTCGCCGCGGGCGGAATCGCGACGCTGCGCCAGGCCGACGTCGACGCACTGCCCGAAGTGGCGGCGGGCACGCGCCTCGGCGCGCCGATCGCCCAGCCCGAGAAGATCGTGTGCATCGGGCTCAACTACGCCGATCACGCCGCCGAGGCCGGGTTCCCGGTGCCCAAGGAGCCGATGGTCTTCCTCAAGGCCCCCAACACGCTCGTGGGGCCCAACGACGTCGTGCTGATCCCGCCGGGCGCCGAGCGCGTCGACTGGGAAGTCGAGCTGGCCGTCGTCATCGGCTCGCGGGCGCGCTACCTCGCCGACGAGCGCACGGCGCTGGACCACATCGCCGGGTTCGCGCTCGTCAACGACCTCTCCGAGCGCGCCTACCAGCTCGACCGGGGCGGCGAGTGGACCAAGGGCAAGTCGTGCGAGACGTTCAACCCGCTGGGCCCGTGGCTCGTCACGCCGGACGAGATCGAGGACCCGCAGGCGCTGCCGATGTGGCTCGACGTCAACGGCGACCCGATGCAGCGCAGCAACACCTCCAACATGGTCTGGGGCGCGGCGCACATCGTCTGGTACCTCAGCCAGTTCATGGTGCTCGAGCCCGGCGACCTGATCGACACCGGGACGCCCGGGGGTGTTGGCAACCTCCAGGACCCGCCGCGCTTCCTGCGGGCCGGCGATGTCGTGGAGCTGGGCATCGACGGCCTCGGCGCGCAGCGGCTGACGCTCGCGCCGGCGCGGGTCTAGGACATGCCCTTGGGCTTCGGGCTCGGCGGCGGCTCCGTGCGCTTCGGTGCGGGCGCCGCCGGCGGGGCCGGGGCCGAGGTCCGCGCGCTGGGAGCCGAGCGCGTCCTGCTGGTCAGCGATCCCGCGATCCTGGCCGCCGGCCTGGTCGCGCGCGTGACCGATCCGTTGGAGCGCGAGGGAATCTGGAGCGAGCTGCTGACCGTCCCGCTCGGCGAGCCGACCCAGGCGGTGATCGAAGAGGCGGCGGCCGCCGCGCGGGACGGCGTGTTCGACGCGGTCGTCGCGCTCGGCGGCGGCTCGGTGATCGACAGCGCGAAGGCGATCGCGCTGCTGCTGGGCGCCGGCGGCGAGATATATGACTACGTCAACGCGCCGTTCGGCGCCGGCCGCGCGCCGTCCGCGCGGCCGCTGCCGCTGGTCGCGATCCCGACGACCGCGGGGTCGGGATCGGACGTCAGCGCCGTCGCGGTGCTCGAGCTCACCGAGGGGGCGGTGAAGACCGCGATCGCCCACCCGTGGCTGCGTCCCGCGGTGGCGATCGCCGATCCGCTCCTGACGCTGACGGTCCCGCCGGGGGCGACGGCCGCCGCGGGGCTGGACGTCCTCGCGCACGTCGTCGAGTCGCTGACCGCGCGGCCGTGGGACGACCCGAGCCGGCTGGGCGCCGAGCCCACCGTCTACGCCGGGGCCAACCCGTACAGCGACGCGCTCTGCCGTGCGGCGCTGCCGCTGCTGGCCCGCGGCCTGCCGTGCGCGGTGGCCGACGGCGACGACGTCGCCGCGCGGACCGATGTGATGCTGGCCGCGACGCTCGCCAACCTCGGCGCCGCGGTCGCGGGCGCGCACGCGGGGCACGCGCTGGCTTACGCGATCGCGAGCGCGGGATCGACGCTGCCGCATGGCCTCCTCGTCGGCCTGCTGCTGCCCGGCCTGGCGCGCGAGTTGTACGCCTTCGATCCGGACCGGCACGCGGCGATCACGAGGCTCCTGGTGGGTGACGCCGGCGCGAGCGCGTCCGAGGTCGCCCGGTCCGAGCGCCTGTCGCAGGCCGTGGAGGCGCTGCTGGCTGCCTGCGGTGCGCCGCGGCCGACGCTGGACGGCGACCCACGCATCGTCGCGGCAGAGGCCGCGCGCCAACATCGGTTGATGGCCAACGCCCCGGTGGGCGTCGATCAGGCGCTTCTGGAGCGGGTTCTCGCGCGCGAAGGGTCGCGTAGCGCGGCTGTCTCGGGCGCCGGTCGCGCTCAATCTGATCAGCCGAGGGCCGTTTAGAGCTTCCTTTCTGGTGCGTGGCGAGCACGCTGGAGCGAGGGTGAGAGCACGCCACGCAGCAAAACGCAGGAGCCGCCCCGCTCGCGTCTGTCACGGCTGCCGTTGTCCCGGTCTCGCGAGCTGGACTTAAGTCATCGCGCCGCCGGCGCTGCGCTGGCCGCCGGGCATGAGTCGGCGACCGCACCCTGTTGCGCTTGACCTCCTGGGCGATCTCCAAGAGGTCACTAGACCCCCAACCCCTGCAAATCGGCACTTCTCAGAGTCGGCGACCTCCCGAGTGCGATGCAAGAAGACTGCGCACCAAAACTGGCCGCTGTGCAGGGGCTTCTGTGGCGCTCCCTCGTCGGGTCGTGGCGCGGATTGCGGGGGATTCCCGGTGATTCTGGGGGTTCCAGGCACTGGGGGATCCCAGTGCCTGAACGGGCCCGCTGTCAGTGGGACTGGGGTCGTTGCGGCATGGGGAGCTTCGACGTCGCTGGGCGTCAACGTCCGCTGAGCTGGCCGTCGGAGGGCACCGCCGCCGCGGGGATCGCGGTGTCGATGAGGACCGCGGCGATGGCGGCGGCGGTGGGGAAGGCGTCGATGTTTAGGACCCGGCTGCGGGCCGCGGCGCCGTCCAGGAGGAGCGCCAGTTGCTCGCCGAGCTGCTGAGGGTCAGTGGCGCCGGCCTCGCGCGCCGCCTCGGTGAGCCGCGCCGCGAACGCCGTCTTGTAGTCACGAGCGTAGAGGCGAGCCGGATGGTCCGGATCCTGGATCTCCACGGACGCCGCGATGAACGGGCACAGGGGCGCGTGGAGCTCGAAGGCAGCGAGGAGTCGCTCGCGGGGCGCGAAGTCGGTGTTGTCGAAGACCTCGGGAAGGATGTTGGGGTCGAACCGGCGCAGGTGCTCGGCGATCAGCTCGTCCTTGCCGGGGAAGTGCTGGTAGAGCGTGCGCTTGGACACCTCCGCGACCGCGCAGAGCTGGTCGATGCCGGTCGAGTTGATGCCCTGATCGCGGAAGAGCTGCGTCGACGCACTGAGGATGCGCTCTCGTGCTCCTCGCCCTCGGCGCAGGCCTCGCGGTCCCTTCTCCAACTCCGTCATGTCCTCCATGGTACAGACCGGTGTGCATAGCTCGCGCTCGCTGGGTACGGTAGGCACTCAGATCGGTGTACATAGCATCGGAACCAGCAAGCGACGGGAGCACACCATGAGCAGCATCAGCATCATCGGCTCGGGAAACATGACCAGCGCCATCGGCGCCCTGGCCCTCAAGGGCGGCAACACCGTGGAGGTCATCGGCCGCGACGCGGCCAAGTCCGAGGCCCTGGCCCAGCAGCTCGGCGACGGCGCCTCGGCCGGAACGTGGGGCAGCGCTCCGATCGGCGACGTGGTCGTCCTTGCCGTGCTGTTCGAGAGCGCGGTCGACGTCGTCGGCCAGTTCGGGGACGCCTTGGACGGCAAGGTCATCATCGACATCACCAACCCGTTCAACCCCACCAACACCGGGCTGGCCACCCCTGACGACACCTCCAACGCGCAGCTGATCGCCGCGGCCGCTCCCGCGAGCGCCCACGTCGTCAAGGCGTTCAACACCCTCTTTCGCGACGTCCTGGCCGCGGGCGGTCCGCTGGACGTGTTTATGGCCGGCGATGACGCGCAGGCCAAGGCGAGCGTGTCGGCGTTCATCGAGAGCCTCGGGCTCACCCCGCGCGACGTCGGCGACCTGAGCATGGCGCACTGGCTCGAGGGCGCCGGCCTGCTGTCGGTCGGGCTGGCCGGCAACGGCGTCGGGAACCTCGACTTCTCGCTCGGCGTCCGCGTCCGCGTCCGCTGAGCTCGTCCGACCCGGCACGCGGCCACTGTCCGGCGACCGGCCCTGCCTGCGGCCGGGTGGTACCGCTGCAGCGAGATCGACCGAACTCACCCGATTCGAGAAACGAAAGGGTTTTATGAGCACTCAAGACAACATCAAAACCGTCAAGGAGTTCTTCGCGGCAGCCGACCAGGGCGATGAGCGACGTCTTCTCGCGGTGTGTGCCGAAGACATCGAATGGATCATCCCGGGCGACTGGGCATGGGCCGGCACACATCGCGGGCACGCGGGAGTGATCGATTTTCTCCATGCGGCCTCTGAAACGGTGGAGATGACAACTTCAGAGCGCCGCGAGTTCGTAGCGCAAGGAGAGCGCGTGGTCGTCCTCGGCGTTGCTGGAGGAAGGATCAAGGCCACCAACAAGAATTTCGAGGACCAGTTCGTCTTCTCCATGATCGTTCAAGACGGAAGAGTGCGGCACATCCAGGAGTACGTCGACACGCTGGCGCTGGCGCAGGCCTCCGAGACGGTCGGGGACTGAGGCACTGTCCCTGCGCGTACGCGACGGGGAGCGGCGGCGGCCGCGGCGCCCCCGGCCCTGATACGGTAAGCACTCAGACCGGTGTACATAGCATCGGAACAGCCAAGCGAATGGAGCAATCATGGGAAAGCTTGATGGCAAGGTCGCAGTGATCACAGGTGCGACGAGCGGCATGGCGCTGGCCGGTGCCAGGCGGTTCGTGGAGGAAGGGGCGCACGTCTTCATCTCGGGCCGGCGCCAGGAGGAGCTGGACGAGGCCGTCGCGTTGATCGGCCACAACGTGACCGGGGTACAGGCTGACTCGGCAGACCTCGAGGACCTGGACCGCCTGTTCAAGACGGTCCGGGAGGAGAAGGGCGCGATCGACGTGCTGTGGGCCAGCGCCGGGGTCGGCCACGCGGCCCCGCTCGCGGACATCACCGAGGAGCACTTCGATGCGGCCTTCTCGCTGAACGCGCGCGGCACGCTGTTCACGGTCCAGAAGGCGCTGCGGCTGTTCAACGATGGCGGCTCGATCTTCATGACCGGGTCCAACGCCTCGCTGCGGGGCTACCCCAACTGGAGCGTGTACGCAGCGAGCAAGGGCCTGCTGAGCATCTACGCGCGGGGGTGGGTGGCTGAGCTGAGAGACCGCAAGATCCGAGTCAACGTGCTGACCCCCGGCCAGGTCGAGACGCCGATGATGGAGGCGGTGATGACCGACGAGATCAGAGCGCAGTTCGAGTCCCTGATCCCGCGACGCGAGATGGGCAGCCCCGAGGAGATCGCCTCGGTCGCGCTGTTCCTCGCCTCCGACGACTCGAGCTACGTCAACGGCCAGGAGCTGGTCGTCGACGGCGGCACGACGGTGATCTGAGCGCCCGACGGGCCGTGGGCACTGGCGCGATGGTGCGCGGCGCCGGCAACCGGTGAGTAACGACTCACCATGCCGGCCGCTGTACGGCCGTGGGGACGGCCCCCCGACGAAGTCGACGATTGTGAGCGCGGAGATCTACGTGCGCGCGCACGCATCTGCTAGCGTCTGGATCTCACTGCAACGCCGACAAGGATCCAGCCACACCATGAGCAGCAGCAGCGTCAGCGTCATCGGCCTCGGGAGCATGGCTCGCGCCCTCGCGGCCCGGGCACTCGCCGGCGGCAACTCCGTCGAGGTCGTCGGCCGTGACGAGGCCAAGGCCAGGGCCCTGGCCGCCGAGCTCGGCGGCGGCGCGACGGCCGGGACGTTCGGCGCCGCTCCGGCCGGCGATCTCGTCATCCTCGCCGTGCCCTATGCCGGCGCCGCTTCGGTCGTCGCCGAATACGGGGAGGCGTTGGCCGGCAAGACGGTCATCGACATCACCAACACGTCCAACGCCGAGGCCACGGATCTGGTCACCGCTGAAGGGACGTCCGGCGCGCAGGAGATCGCCAAGGCCCTCCCGGCGAGCACGAAGGTCGTGAAGGCGTTCAACACCGTCTTCGGCCACATCCTGGACAAGGGCGGTTCGCTGGACGTGCTCTTCGCCGGCGACGACGCGCAGGCCAAGGCGAGCGTGTCGGCGTTCATCGAGAGCCTCGGCCTTCGCCCGCTCGATGCCGGTGGCCTGGAGGTGGCGCGCTGGCTGGAAGGGACGGGCCTGCTGATGATCAGCCTGGCCGGCCATGGCGTGGGGAACTTCAACTTCTCCCTCAGCCTCGACCTGGCGGGCTGAGCGCATGCGCGTCTTCATCACCGGCGGAACCGGCCACTCCGGTTCCTACATCGTTCCCGAGCTCATCGCCGCCGGCCATGAGGTCACCGGCCTGGCCCGGTCCGACGCCTCGGCGGCAGCGCTTTCCGCACTCGGCGCGAAGGTGCGCCGCGGCGAGCTGCACGATCTCGACGGGCTCAAGGAGGCCGCCGCCGACGCCGACGGCGTCATCCACGTCGCGCACCGGCAAGACCTGCTCCCCTCCGGCGGGATGGCCGCCGTGGCCGACGCGGAGGTTCCGATCATGCTCGCCTACGGCGAGGCGCTGGAGGGAACCGGGAAGCCGCTGGTCGCCGCCGGAAGCATCGGCTCGTCGGGGTACCTGGGCCGCCCGGCCACCGAGGAAGACCCGGCCCTTCCCGTCGGCGACGAGCACCGAGGCACCCTGCGCGCGCGCAACGTCGTGGAGACCACGGTGATCGGCCTCGCCGACCGAGGAGTCCGGTCTTCGATCGTGCGGATCGCCAACATCGCGCACAGCCCCACCGATCAGGCCGGCTTCCTGGTGCAGCTGACCGCGATCGCGAAGGAGAAGGGCGTCGTCGGCTACCCCGGCGACGGCACGAACCTGTGGAACGCCGTGCACGCCCGCGATGTCGCCTCGTTGTTCCGCCTAGCGCTGGAGAAGGGCCCGGCCGGCAGCTACTGGCACGCGGTCGGGGACGGCGGCATCGAGTTCCGCGAGATCGCCGAGGCGATCGCCAGCCGCTTGGGCGTGCCCGCCGTGAGCATCCCCCTGGACGAGCTGATGGTGCCCGGCTACTTCGGGTTCCTCGCGAACATCGTCACGCAGAGCTATCCGGCATCCAACCTCATCACGCGCCGCGCTCTGGGCTGGGAGCCCGCTCAGCCGAGCCTGCTCGCCAGCCTGGATAACGGCCACTACTTCCTGACCGAAGGGACGCCGAGAGTATGAGCACCGTGGGAATCATCGGCAGCGGAGACATCGGCGGCACCATCGCGCGGCTCGCCGTCGAGGCCGGCCACCAGGTCGTGCTCAGCAACTCGCGCGGTCCCGAGACGCTCGCCGACACGGTCGCGGAGCTGGGACCGCAGGCGTCCGCGGCTACGAGCGAGGAAGCAGCGGCGGCCGGTGACCTCGTCGTGGTCTCGGTGCCGGTCAAAGCCTTCCCAAGCCTGCCCGCCGCGGCTCTGGCGGGCAAGACGGTCATCGACACCTGCAACTACGGCCCCGAGCGCGACGGTCACATACCCGAGCTCGACGACAACTCGCTCACCTCGAGCGCGCTGCTGCAGCGGTACGGGTTGGGCGCCGAGGTCGTGAAGGTGTTCAACAACATCTACTTCAAGCACCTGCTGAACCTCGCCCGCCCGGCGGGAGCGGCCGACCGCTCCTACCTGCCGATCGCCGGGGACTCCGCGACGGCCAAGTCGGCAGTCATCGAGTTCCTCGACTCCATTGGCTACAGCGCGGTGGACGCGGGAACGCTGGCCGACAGCTGGCGACAGGCGACGGGCACGCCGGTGTGGGGGACCCCGCACGGGCCGTACTCCAACGAGCAGGGCCAACCGGCTGGCGAGGAGACCATTCGCGCGGCACTCGCTGCCGCAACGCGCGCGGGCTTCTGAAGCTTTGAATGAACCTCCTGCCACGGGGTACCCCGGCGATCACGGCCGTCGGGGTGTCAACACGGCTGAGAACCTGCGCAGGCGCGACGGTCGCCTGAAGTTCTACGACTTGCACGACGAAGGGGGCTGCGGGTGAGACGACGATGATCGACCACATCGTGTTGAACGTCGAAGACTACGAGCGCATGAAGTCGTTCTACGACGCCGTGCTCGGCACGCTCGGACTGACGGGTCGCGCGGTCGGCAGCTTCTCCGGCTACGACAGCTTCTACCTGACCCAGCGCGAGCCCGTCGCTCGCGGCGTCCACCTTGCGTGGGAGGCCGACAGCCAAGAGGCCGTCCGCGCGTTCCATGCCGCCGGCCTGCAGGCCGGCGGCACCGACAACGGCGCGCCGGGCCAGCGCCCGTTTGGCGACAACTACTACGCGGCGTTCGTGCTGGACCCGGAGGGCAACAACATCGAGGCGGTCTGCACGACCGGCTGATGCCACGGGGCGTCAGTGGAAGCCCGGTGACGCCGGGCTTTCCCGGCCCGGCCCGGCCTGGCACATTTGCTCGCGCGCGAGCCGCGCGCCGGTCGATGATGTGCGGGGTCTCGTGCGGATGCGTCCGCGCACGGGTTCCGCGTCAGGAGGAACCTGAAGGGACCGAAAGAGGAGCGTTCGTGGCATGAGCAGCCGAGAGAGGCCCCCAGTCGGTGCCGAGGAAGCGCATGCCGGCGGCGCGGCCGAGGCGACGTCGCAGATCCCTGGTGGATATCCCGAGCTGACCGGTGCGCAGCTCGACCACATCCGCGAGCGTTCCGCGGAGATGGTCGTCGAGCCGGGCGGTTCCGTGGGCAGCGCCGGGGATGTCGACTATGACTTCATGCTGGTCGAGGCCGGCCATTTGGAAGTCGTGAGACTCCCTGCCTTCGGGCGCCCGGAGCAGGTCATAGCGACCTTCGGACCGGGCACGTTCCTGGGCGAGCTGGACATGCTGACCGGGCAGGCCGCGATGTTCTCGGCACGCATGCCCGACGGCGGCGTGATCCAGCGGATGCCCCGTCCGGTCTTCCGGCAGCTCATGTCCGAGGCACCGGAGCTCTCCGACGTCATCCTCAAGGCGTTCATGGCGAGACGCGAGTACCTTCGCAACAGCGAAGCGGCGCAGAGCGTCCAGATCATCGGCGGCGAGCTGTCGGCCGAGACGCTGGAGCTGCGCAATTGGTCAACGCGTCTGACCGTTCCGCACACCTGGGTCGACGTCGAGACCGACGAGGGGTTCCGGATCATGAAGTCCTTCGGGCTCGACGTGACAGATCTCCCGGTCGTGACCACCCCGACCGCGATCCTCCGCAACGCGACCCCGAACGTCCTGGCAGACCAACTCGGGCTCGCGTACCGCTCCGTGCCGCGGAAGGTCTACGACATCGTCGTCATCGGTGGTGGACCCGCCGGGCTGGCGACCGCGGTCTACGGGGCCTCTGAAGGGCTGGACACGCTGGTGCTGGAAGCGGTTGCCGCAGGCGGGCAGGCCGGCGCGAGCGCACGCATCGAGAACTACCTCGGCTTTCCGTCCGGCCTCAGCGGCGCGGAGCTGACGGCCAGGGCGCTGGTGCAGGCCCAGAAGTTCGGGGCCGAGATCAAGACGCCGTACGACGTGACGTCACTGCGGATGGAGGACGACCTCGTGGTGACCCTGTCAGACGGGACCGAGGTCTCGGCCCGCTCGATCGTGATCGCGAGCGGCGCGCGCTATCGGAAGCTGAGCCTCGACCGGTGGGCGGACTTCGAGGGCAAGGGCATCTACTACGCGGCGACCGAGCTTGAAGTCCGTGCGTCCGGGAGCCCCGGCGCCCCGGTCGCCGTGATCGGCGGAGCGAACTCCTCCGGGCAGGCGGCCCTGTTCCTCGCGAGCCGCGGGTCGCAGGTCCGCCTCGTCGTGCGCGCCGACGATCTGGAGACTGAGATGTCGAGCTACCTCGCGACCCGCATCCATGTCGACAGTCGCATCGAGTTGCACTTGGGCACCGAAGTCGTCGGAGTCGACGGTGGCGACCACCTGGACTCGATCGTGCTTGAAGACAAGATCGGAGGGATTCAGGAGAGCGTGCCCTGCGTGGGGCTCTTCTGCTTCATCGGCGCCGTGCCCGCGACGTCTTGGCTGGAAGGTGTCCTGCTTGACCGAAGCGGCTTCATCCTCACCGACATCGACCTTCCGGAGACGCGACCGCACGACTCGTTCGGGCTGCTCGGCCGAAAGCCTCTGGCCTTCGAGACCAGCATCCCAGGGCTCTTCGCCGCCGGCGATGTGCGTCACGGCTCGATGAAGCGAATCGCCGCTGCCGTGGGTGAAGGTTCGAGCGCGATCCGCTCGGTCCATCAGGCCATCGGCAAGTAGCGACAGATCGCACCGGCTCCGAGTAGGGGCGGCGGCTACACCGGCCGCCCCTTGCTCTTCCGGACCAAGCAGATGAACCCTTAGAACGACTGCGGGGATCCGAACCGGTAGTAGAGGAGCCCTTCGTCGCGGTCGGCGACGATGCCCATGAGCATCACGGCGAACGACTCCTGGACGGACGCGAGCTCGAGCGGCCCGCCGTGCAGCGGCTCCATGCCGATGTCATGGGTCAGCTGCTCGACGGCCGCGCGGGTCTCGTCGTCGCCGACCCAGATGTTGCCTGGCTTCGGCGAGGTCTCGGCGGCCTGCTCGAGCAGGCCGCCGAAGTTGAGGTTGAACACCTTCGCCGTCGGGCCGCCCGTCTGCGCCTTGATGTACTCGGCGATCGACGCGTACCCCTCCGGAGGCGCCTCGGACATCCGGTTGGTGGCGTCGAGGACGAGCTTGCCGTCGAGTCCGGTGACGCGCGTCAGCGCCTCAGGCACCGTCTCGCTCAGCACTGCCACCAGGACGACGTCGGCGTCGCTGACGTCGCCCCCGTCGCGCCCGAGTGTCGTCACGTCATGCCCGGCCTGCGTCCACAGCCGCGCCAGCGTCCCGCCGATGTTGCCGCGGCCAAGGGTGGTGATCTTCATGGTGGTTCTCTCTTCTGATTTGGATTGGGTCGCACGAGCGAACAACTGCGTGCGCACGCACGCATATGTGCTCGATGCTGGTTGCACCGCGTATAATCGGTGGGGCGATGTCAAGCACGGCTCCCAGCAAGCCCAACCACACCTCCGCCAAGGTGATCACCCCAGAGCAGCAGGACGCCTGGTTCGCCCTGCTCTTCGCCCACGCGTCGGTCACCGAGCTCGTCGACCGGGAGCTGCGCAGGAAGCACGACATCTCGTTCAGCGCCACCGAGATCCTCTGCCGCCTTCACGACGAGGAGCCGCAGTCGGTGCGGTCGCTTGCCGACCAGCTCGTCAGCGTCAGCCCCACCCGCGCCTCGCGCCTCGTCCAGGAGCTGGTCGACGCCGGCTACCTGCAGCGCGGAGCCGACCAGGGCGACGGGCGCAAGTCGCTGATCAGCTTCACGGCCGAGGGCCGGCGCTACAGCAAGAAGGTCGCAGGCACCCTTGAGGATGCGATCCTCCGGTACTTGATCGAACCGCTCGACGACGAGGACATCGCGGCGATCCAGCGCATCTGGCAGAAGCTGCGGATCGCACAAAGCACACCGCTGAGCGCCGCGAGTCGCTAAGCGACTCTCAGCGACCCGTCCGAAGGGTCTCTCAGCGTGATCGGGGTTCTTCACTGGTCGCGTGGATGGTTGGTTGCGCGTCCCGAGGGTCAGGCTGCAATGAGGCCGAGCTCGACGAGCTTGTCCTTGTTCTCTGCGAACCATTCCTCTTCGGCGCCCGCGGCCGGGAAGATCAGGCCGGCTTCCATGGCGGCGCGCGAGTCGTTTTCTTGGAGCGCGAGCAGCAGATCGCGGTCGCCGCGGCCGGTGATCTGGGCCCACATCGCGCTGAGCTCGCGGAGCATCGCCTGCCGCACTTCGATCTCGCGGCCATCGCGGATGTGGCCGACGATGAACGACATCTGCGATGGCTCGCCCGCGGTGAAGATCCGCCCTGCGGGCACCTCCATGAACACCACGTTGACGAAGAGCTCGGGGGCGCCGGTGTGGCTGGTGTGGATGCGGGTGATCTCGCCCACGATCTGCTGACGCTGCTCATCGGAGAGCAGGTCGGTCCCGGTGGTCACCTGATAGACGGGCATGGGGCCTCGGTTCGTGTTGGGGGTGCGCAGCACACTGCGAACCTCGGTCGCTATGTAGGTAAGCATATATAGTGACTGAACTTGGCTTCAGGCCGAGGGTTCACGCCGGTTGCTCGGAGGAGGGGAGAAGGCCGACGAGGAGTCGATGAGCCGATCGGCGTTGGTGTTCCATTTCTCCTCGGTGAGGTGCCTACTGGTCTCGAGGCTGGCGATGCCGTGGACGTTGGCCATCAGCAGCGCGGCGTACTCCGAGCGCTGGGGGCCGGGACGACGCCTTCGACGATCTGCAGGAGGAGGTCGAGGCTGTGCTCGGCGGCGCGCGCGGCACCGCTGATCGGTCGTTCGGCCCGAGGGCCTGTGTTCCGAACATCATCTGGTAGAGGCGGGGGTGTGGGCTTGCCCCAGCGTGATGAACGTGGCGTACGTGTCGTGGACCCGCTGGCGCGGCGTGAGGTCAGGTCGCGGGTCATCGTCGAGGCGATCACCGCGCGGCGCCCGCAGACGCGGCATCTGACCGGTGACGCCGTCGCGATGGGCTCAACGGTTCACGACGGCTCCGACCAGCAGCTCGACGAGATGTTCGCCGGGAGCTCCGGGTGAACCGGGGCGGCTCGCCGCCGGGTCAGTCGGAGACGTACTCGTCAAGGAGGCGGTGCAGGTGCAGCCGCACGGCCTCCAGCGCCTTGGTGTCCCGCCGGGCACGGCAGAGCAGCAGAGCGCCCTCGATCGCCGACACGACGAGCAGGGCCAGCGAGTCGGCCTCCTCGACAGCCACCCCGCGCTCGGCGAAGCGGTCGCTAAGGATGGTCGTCCACTGCTCGAAGGTGTGCCCCGCGGCGTCGCGGGCGGTCGGCGTGAGCACGCCCTCGACCGCACCGGCGGCGATGGGGCAGCCCGCTGCGAAGTCCGAGTCGGTCAGGACGTGCACCCAGGCGTCGACCTGCGCGTCGGCAAGCTCGTGGAGGTCCCCGGAATGCCCGCGCAGCGCCTGCGCGAAGAAGTCCCCAGCCAGCGCGGTCGCCTCCCCGGCGAACTGCTCCCTGCCTCCCGGGAAGTGATGGTAGACCGATCCGCGCGGCGCCCCGCTGTGCTGCAGCACGTCCGCGAAAGAGGTCCCCGACACGCCGCGGCGCTGGAACAGCTGAGCGCCGCTCTGCAGCATCCGCGTACGCGCATCGGTGGTCCGAGCCATGTTCTATGCACTATTGCATAGGACCTGCGCGCGCCTGCCTCGCTGCTCGTCCGATCATCCCTTCGGCGGCGTCTCGCTTCGGGTCCGCTGAGACCGTGACACTGGATCGACGGGCAAGTAGACCGCGCTCATCCACACGGGCGTGAGCAGGTCGACGGCCTCGCTGTCGGGCAACGAGCACGCCTTGCCGGCGACGCCGGAGGTTGCTCTTGGCCAAGGGACGGCACCGGCTACGACGACCGGATGACATCGATCATCGAGGGCGTCGGAGCGTCACACGGCCGGCGGCGCCGTCCCGGCTGTGAGCCGGCGCGCGGCGGCCACGAGCTCGTCCTCGATCCCGGCGGCGGACAGGCCACGCTCGCGGCGCTGGTGGCGATACAGGAGCGGTTGGACCGCGCCGAGCAGGAGGTCGGCCGTCCATTCCGGGTCGCCGCCGGTTCCGATGTCCCTCAGCAACACCGCGGCGTGCAGGCGCCAGGCGTTGTAGGCGCCGGAGCCGTGACGCCCGCGCGGCGCGGCCGCATCGCCCGCCACGAGCGCGTCGAGGTAGCTCTCGATGTGCCGGCAGAGCGTCCGCAGGAACGCCTCCAGCCGTTCGCGCGGCGGGGCGCCCGGGCCGAGCGGCGGCGGCCCGTCGAGCATCGCGTCCTGGAGCTCGCGCTCTTGCTCGCCGGCGACCGCGGCGATCAGGCTCGCCTTGTTGCCAAAGCGTCGGTAGACGGTCCCGACGCCGACGCTCGCCGCAGCCGCGATCTCGTGCACGTCCGCGCCCTCCGGACCCTTGGCGCGCAGCAGCCGCTCGGCGGCTTCGAGGATCGCGGCCTCGTTGCGCGCGGCCGTGCTGCGCTGCGCCCGCCAGCCGGCGGGATCGGGTGCGCGAGGGAGGTTCGGATCGCTCATCGGCAGGCCGTCGCATGCTACGGAACCACGTTCCGGGACATGCTACGGTCATTTGCGGAATCTAATTCCGCACCTTGTGCGGCCCGCCCTCCAAAGGACATCACCATGCGTTCCGTGCGAGTTCACGCCTTCGGCGACGAGAGCGGCGTCTCGGTCGACGAGCTCCCGATCCCCGAGCCCGGCGCCGGCGAGGTCCGCCTGCGCGTCGCCGGCGCGGCGGTCAACCGGACCGACATCAACCTGCGGCTGGGGAAGTACGGCCTGCCGGAGCCCGATCCGACCGGCCACACGGTGGGCATGGACGTCAGCGGCGTTGTCGACGCGCTCGGCGCTGGCGTCGACGGGCTCGCCGTGGGCGACGCGGTGATCGCCTTCGCCGGGCCGCCCAACGCGCCGGGGACCCAGGCCGAGTACGTCGTGCTGCCGGTCGAGACGATCGCGCCCGCGCCCGCTTCCGCCGAGATCGTCCGGGCCGGGACGCTGCCGCTTAACGGCCTGACCGCGATCCAGGCGCTGCGTACCCCCGACCTGCCGGTGGGCGGCAGGGTCCTGGTCACCGGCGCCGCCGGCGGTCTGGGCATGTTCCTCGTCCAGCTCGCCCGCCACGAGGGCCACGAGGTCATCGCGTGGGTCAAGGACGACGCCGACGGCGCCTACGTCCAACGCTTCGGCGCCGGCACGGTGATCACCGCGGCCGACCAGCTCGAGCCGGCCTCCGTCGACGCGGTCCTCGACGCCGCCACGCTCGCGCAACCGACGATCGGGCTCATCAAGGACGGCGGCATCTACATCAACTTCCGCGGCGTCACGCCCGAGCTGGAGCGCGACATCACCAACCGCCACGTCATCGTCGCCAACGACCAGGCGCAGCTGCGTGAGCTCGTCGCGCTCGTCGACGCCGGCGACATCGAGCTGCCGGAAGTCGAGCGGGTGCCGTTGGCCGACGTCGCCGACGCCCAGCGCCGCCTCGCGGCCGGCGGCATCCGCGACCGGCTCGTGCTCGTGCCGTGAGCTGAGAGGTCGTGAGCGAGCACGAACGTAACGCCGCGCGGTCGCCACAAGGCGACGGCGTCATCCAAGGACCATTCGCACTGTGGCCAGTGGATCTTCCTGGGTCGAAGTGCTTGGCCCTGCCATCCATGCAACGTCGTTGATCGAGCAGGCCTGGCAGTCGCGCATCGAGACCCGGCCTCTGTCGCGCATGATCACAACGCGCTGACGTTGGACCCGCTAAGCACGGAGCCCGACGCGGACAAGGCGGCCAAACCTCTCGCCGCGGAGGCGCGGGTTCCGTAGTCGCCACATATCCCGCGCTTGGTCTTGCTGGCGCGGGCCGTGGTGACGTCGAGCTGTATTGGGCTTGACCTCCTGGACGATCTCCAGGAGGTCATTCGAGTTGGACTAGAAGCTCCTGCAAATCGGCTCTTATTGGAGGTCGGCGACCTCCCGAGTGCGATGCAAGGAGACTGCGCGCTCAGAATCGCCGATTTGCAGGGCTTTCTAAGGTGCTCGTGGGGCATGGAGGGCGGCGGATTGCCGGGGATTCGGGGCGATTCTGGGGGTTCCTGGCACTCGTGGCGTTCTAGTGCCTGGGCGTGAGTGCCTGGCGGACTCGGGTCCGTGATGCTCGCTTCCCCTTTCTCGGGGCTGGAGCTAGCGTGGCCGCCCCGCCTGCCTGCGGCGTACCACCGACGTGGGCAGGCGGGCCTCAAATCAGGCCGGGTCTGCCGTGAGGTGGTGCCGGTGAAATAGTGCCCCCGCGCCGCAGAGACGGCCGGGGGCGTGGCCCAAGGAGCGTCAACTCCATGGACATCTCGGACCGTACCGAGACGCGCGAACTTCGCGCGCCCTTCTGCTTGCGACCGTTGCCTGCGGGGGTGCGCTGGCATGGTTGAGCGTGACGCCCCGATCGAGGGCGGCCCTGCCGCCTACCTGCTCGACCTCCTCGTCGAGCATCACCCCGCGCTGTACTCGATCGACGAGCTGGGCCGCCTGCTGGCCAGCCCCGAACACGACGCGCGGCAGGAGCGGTTCTTGTTGGAGGAGGCGGTCAAGATCCTCGTCGGCGACGGGCTCGCCCACCGCCTCGACCAGTTCGTCTTCGCCAGTCACGCCGGCGTCCGCGCCGCCGGCCTGCTGCGCGCGTGACGCAGCGGCCCGATGGTGCCGCCGACGAGATGGAGCTGCGCGTCTGTCTCCACGGCGTGATCACCAACGAGGAGGGCGCTGACAACCAGATCACCGATCACAGCTTCACGTTGGAGACCGAGCTCGGCGGCCGCTCGATGGATGATCTGTTCGAGTTCGCGCTGCAGATCGCCAAGGACACGTTCTGGATCGAGACCACGCTGTCGCTCGGGATCACCGTGAGCTTCATCCGCCAAGTCCATGCAGAACACACGTGACGGTGGTGGCGCTCGGGATGGCTCGGGCGCTACGACGGACGGGTGGCAGGTCGGTCGTACGTTGCGCATGCTTGAGCTGCTGGCCTACGAGTCGTTGTCGGCGCCGCAGCTTGCCGTGGCGCTCGAGGCGCATCCGCGGACCGTGCGCCGCGTGCTGGCACGGCTCGTCGAGGACGAGTACGTGGTGTGCGGCGATGACTCCCGACGGCGCTACCGACCGACGATGCGCCTCGTGGCGCTTGCCGGGCAGGTACTGCACAACTCGATGCTCGTCCAACGCGCTAGGCCATACGTCGCGCTGGCCTATGAGCGGACCGGTGCGATGGCAGAGCTGGTGATGCCCAGCTATCAGTCGGTGCTCTGCGTCTTGCGCTGCGACGTCGAGGGCGAGATCGCCGGGCCGGCCGTGCAGGAGGTGCTCCCGGCGCACGGCTGCGCGGGCGGGAAGGTGCTGCTCGCCCACCGTGATCGCTGGCGCGACAGCGTCCTCGCTGCACCGCTCGAGCGACAGCCTGATCGCGCGATCAGCGATCCGATCGCCCTGCGTCGCGAACTGGACAAGGTTCGCGCTGACGGTTACGCGACGGACGCCGGCGCGGCAGCCGGCGACCGTCGTGGTGGGGCGGCGGCGGTCATCGAGCACGGCGAGGCTGTGGCCGCCCTGCAGGTCACCGGCATCGAGGTCGACGACTACATCGCCCGGCTCGTCATGCGCACCGCCCGCGAGTTGAGCGATGACTTGCTGGTCGGCTCGGCATGACCGACCTGCACGGGGACGTTGACCGGGTCCTCTCGCACGCTCTCGCCCGCCTGGTCGAGTCGGCGGTGAGCCACACGGCCGCGCTCGCGCGTGCGCGCGACACCACGCCGACCGACCTGCGCGCGTTGGGCCTGATCAAACGCGCAGGCTCGATGCGACCGGCAGATCTATCCCGAGCGCTCCAGCTCAGCCCAAGCGCGACCTCCGGCGTCATTCGCCGGCTCGTGACCGCCGGACTGGTCGAGCGCGACGGCGGCCCGGGCAACAACCGCGACGTACGAGTACGCGTCATTGGCCTCGCGGCCGACGAGCTGCTCGCTTCGCCCGGTAGCCAGGCCGGGGCGACGTGCGAGCTGATGAACTTGGGTGCAAACGAGCGCGAGGTGATCGCGGCGTTCGTGCTCCGGTTGGTCGAGCTGATCGACAACGACATCGAGGCGATGCGGGTCGCCGCGACCCGCGTCCGCCTTCCGTCACCGGCGCCGCCGCGCTGGTCCTAGAGCACATACGGTTAGTCCGCCGCTTCCCGCGGCCGTGCCCTGCTTGCCGCTTCAGTTACGCAGCGGCGCCGCCTCAGCGACGGTCTGGATGAGCCCCGTTGCTACGTCGTAGACCAGGCCGGAGACCAGTGTGGTGTTGGCCAGCCCGGGTTCGGCCCGTAGCGCGGCGACGTCGAGCGCGACGGCGGCGTGGGGGTCGTGGATCGCCTTGGCGGCCAGCTGGTCCTCCGCGACGCCGAAGAAGGACGACAACAGTTCGGGAGAGCCGTCCAGGCGTGTGATCCCGCAGTCGGTGTGCTGCAGCACGACAAGGTTCCAGCCCGCCGCGAGGTCGCCGCCCGCGGCTTGGGTGACCTTGCGCAGCATCACCAGCTCGGCGAGGAGCCCGGGCGTGACGCGCCCGCCGACGTTGCGTACGACGGCCGCCTCGCCCGGCTCGAGGCCGAGCACCTCGCCCGGGTCGACGCGCGGGTCGACGCAGCCGATGACGATCGTCCGCGCCGACGGCATGATCTTCAGCTCGGCGTCCATGTTGCTCATCTACGCACCGACCGACGCCACGCCAGGCCCGTCCGAGCCCGCCGCCTGGATGACCTTCACCCAGGATCTCCGCCAGTCCGGCGCCCTGGTGGCCGGCGACGGCTTCCAGGGCACCGAGACCGCGACGACCGTCCGCGTCCGCGACGCCGAGACGCAGCTGACCGACGGGCCGTTCGCCGAGACCGATGAGGTCCTGAGCGGCTATTACCTCATCGACGTCGCCGACCTCGAGGCCGCCGTCGCTTGGGCGGCGAAGATCCCGGGCGCGAGCTACGGCTCGGTCGAGGTGCGGCCTGTGCGGGTGTTCCGTTGAAGGCCACTGGCGCGCGCGCACGGGCCGGCGCGCGCTGAGCGAATCGACGCGCTCCGCCATGCGGCTGCGTCGCACCGCGGCGCCGGCGCCTCGACCACACGAAGAGAGATCCCCATGCCTGAACCCCCACGGACAGAGCGTCGCTCGGTTCGCTCCTCTGACCCCTCCCTCTCCTCCGAGGCCAACC
>JAOPZG010000311.1 GCA_025964215.1 Conexibacter sp. | reverse complement strand
CGTTGGCCTGCTTCTTCAGCTGGCCCGTCAGGTCGTACTTGTCGTCGAGCTTGCGCAGCCGCTCGTTCTTGTTGACGTAGTCCTGGACGTCGTTGGCGTAGTTCGGCAGGTCCTCCGCCAGGCTCGTCCCCTGCGTGACCAGCGGCGGTACGACGAGCGCCGTGAGCCCGACCGGCACCAGGATCAGGCACAGGTAGACGATCGTGATCGCGAACCCGCGCCGCATGTGGCGGTTGAGCTTGTTGACCGGCCCGGAGAGCGCGATCGCGATGAACGACGCCGCCAGCACCCAGCCGATCGGCTTGCGCAGCAGGTACAGCAGGTAGAGCGCGAGCGCCGCCGCGACGACGATCGAGACGACCCGCAGGATCGTGCGGGGCGGAATGTCGGTGGCCCGGGACGGCATCCGTTGCGAACCGTAGGCCGGGGGGCGGACGTCGCCTCCCCGGCTGCGCGGTCCTACCAGCGCCGCTTCTTGCGCCGCAGCAGACCGCCGACGGCCGCAATGCCGCCGCCGATGACGAACCCGGCGACCGCGGCGCCGATCAGCACCTGCTGCTGGTGCTCGCGGAGCTGCTTGCGCCAGTCGGTGACCTCCGCCACCTCGCCGCGCAGCCGCTCGAGCGAGACGGCGAGCTCGGCGCGGTTGGACTCGATCGACTCGCGGATCTCCTCGGGAGAGCGCTGGGGCATCAGACGGTCCCTCCGGGGTGCTCGGCGGTCACGGTGTCCTTGATGCGCTTGGCCTCGTCGATCGCCATCGTCGGCGCGGGCGGCGAGCCGGCCTTGATCGCGCGGAAGGCGACGAAGCCGGCCAGCGCGGCGAGCACGAGCAGGATCGCGGCGACCGTGAAGTAGCCCCAGAACTCCTGGCCGTCCGGGAACGGGATCGCCCAGTAGGCGAGCGCCGCGAAGCCGAAGAGCAGCATGATCAGCGCGCCGAGCACGAAGACGCCGGCGGCGGCCGCGACGACCGCGCCCTTGCCGAGCTTGGTGACCTTCTGGGTGACCTCGGCCTTGGCGAGCTCGATCTCCTCGCGGACGAGGATGGAGGCCTTCTCGCTGACCTCCTGGATCGCCTGGACGAGGTTGGGCTGGTCGCTCATGCGTGCCTCCGCTTGGCCAGGACCTTGAGGAAGACGGCGGTCACGAGGCCGCCGGCGAACGCCGCGCCCACGAGCTTCTCGGGGTGCGGGTCGACCGGCTGGGCGTCGAGCAGCGCGCTGCCCGCGGGCTGGCTGAAGGTCGCCTCGGCGGCGCCGACGGTCGGGGTCGGCTCGACCGGGACGGCGACCGGCACGGGCTCGGGAGCGGGCACGGCGGCCCCCTCCGGCTCCGGCGCGGCGGCGGTCGGGACGAACGGGTCGGGTGTCGCGTCGCTCACTCCGGCGGATCCTCGTCGAAGATCCGGCGGTAGGCGATCGCGGCGACGCGCGAGGCGGCGATGGAGGCGATGGCTCCGAAGGCCGCGAGCAGTCCCGACCAGGCGAGGCGCTTGGTGATGTCGTTGTGCTGCATCGGGGCGGACTCTACCCGCCCGGCCCGAGAGCTAGCGGTCGAGTCCGCTGCAGATCGTCTCGACGATCAGGCGCTTGGCCTCGTCGAAGCCGCCCGCCGACTGCGGCAGCGAGTCGAAGATCCAACCGGTGAGCACCTGCTCGATGGCGCCGTAGAACGCCATCGCGGCGAACTGCGGCGAGATGTCGGTGCGGAACTCGCCCGACTCCTGGGCCTTCTCGACGACGGCGCCGATCAGGTTGTAGGCCTCGGTGATCTTCGCGAGGTGCGTCTGGCCGAAGGAGTTCGCGGCGCGCGTGACCTCGACGATGATGACCTTCATCAGGTCCGGGTCGTGGCGGTAGGAGTCGACGATGAAGCCGGCGATCGCCTCGAGCTTGCGGCGCGCCGTGATGTCCTGCGTGTCGACCTCGCGGATCGCGTCGAGCATGACGTTCCAGCGCTCGAGGAAGAGGGTGTCGAGCACCTCGTCCTTGGAGCGGAAGTAGTGGTACACCAACCCGTAGGCGACGCCGGCCTCGTCGGCGATGTCGCTGACGCGACAGGTGTGGAAGCCCTGGCGGGCGAAGACGCGGACGGCGGCGTCGAGGATCAGCCGGCGCTTCTCGGCGGCGGCCTGGGCGGAGCGGGCGGTGGCCATCTAGCCGTACACCTCGGGTCGGCGGTTGGCGAGCGACGGGAGGTCGGCGCGGATGCGCGCGAGGCGCGCGAGGTCGAGCTCGGCCACGACGTGGCCCTCGACGTCGGCGACCTGCGCGAGGACGATCCCCCACGGGTCGACGATCATCGAGCGGCCGCCGGTCTTCAGCCCCGGCGCGTGGCGCCCGACCTGGTTGGCGGCCACGACGAAGGCCTGGTTCTCGATGGCGCGGGCGCGCAACAGGACCTCCCAGTGGTCACGGGTCGTGGGCTCGGTGAAGGCCGAGGGGACGGCGAGCACCTGCGCCCCGTCGACCGCCAGGCGGCGGTAGAGCTCCGGGAAGCGCAGGTCGTAGCAGATGGTCAGGCCGAGGCCGGTGCCGTCGGCGAGCGCGCTGAGGACGATCGCGTCGCCGGGCGCCTCGCCGTCGGACTCGCGGTAGTCGCGGCCTCCGACGAGCACGTCGAACATGTGGAGCTTGCGGTAGGTCGCGCGGTCGGCGCCGTCGGGGCCGACGTGGACGCTCGTGTTGGCGCCGCGACCGTCGGCGGCGCCGGGGACTCGCTCGGCGATCGAGCCGGCGACGAGGTCGATCTCGAGCTCCCGCGCGATCGCGCGCGCCCAGCTCAGCGCCGGACCGTCGAGCGGCTCGGCGCCGGCGCGCTGGTCCTCGGCCGTGCCGTAGACCGACCACTTCTCGGGCAGGACGACGAGCGACGCGCCGTCACGGACGGCGGCGCGGACGAGACGGTCGGCCGTCTCGAGGTTCTTGGCCTTGTCGGCGGTCGCGGTGAGTTGGACAGCGGCGGCGCGCACGGTCTCCCGATCTGGCGATTGACTGGTCAGTCAACCGCTCTCTGAGAGCATACCCCGGACGTGCCGAGCCTGGACGACCTCCCGCTGCGCGACCGCCCGTCCGGGCTGCCGGTGCCGCCCGCGCGCATGGCGCTGCTGCGCGACCGCCGGCCCCTGAAGCGCTGGCGCTACCTCGGCCTCTTCGGCGAGGAGCTGATGTTGTGCGCCGCCAACGTCCGCGTCGGCGTGGTGCCGCAGGCGCTCTGGGCGACGTGGGATCGGCGCGAGCTGCGCGAGAAGACGGTCTTCCGGCCCGGCGGCGTCGTGCTCGGCGACGACGCCGCGCGCTTCGGCGGCGCCCAGCTGCGCCTCGTGCCCGACGGCGACCCGATGGAGGTCACCTCCCGCCACGGCGACTCCTACATCTGGACGCGCAAGCAGCCCGTCCGCGCGACCGGCACGGTCGACGGCCGCGCGGTGGAGCTCCGCGGACTGATCGACGACTCCGCGGGCTACCACGCGCGCCGCACCGACTGGCGCTGGTGCGCGGGCGTCGGCGAGGGCGCGGCAGGCGAGGCGCTCGCGTGGAACCTCGTCGTCGGCCTCCACGACGCGCCGAGCGACAGCGAGCGCACGGTCTGGGTCGACGGCGCGCCCCGCGAGCTGGCGGCGGCGACGTTCGACGACGACCTGAGCGCCGTGCGGTTCCCGACCGGAGAGGTCCTCGCGTTCGCCGAGGAGGCCCGCCGCGCCCGCGCCGACGACTTCAAGCTCTTGGCCAGCGACTACGTCCAGCCGTTCGGGACGTTGTCGGGCACGCTCCCCGGCGGGATCGAGGTCGCCCGCGGCTGGGGCGTGATGGAGCGCCACAGCGCGCGCTGGTGATCGGCCGCGATGCCGCGGCGCGCTGGGCCGGCGGCCTGCCGCGCACCTTCTGGTGGCTGTGGCTCGGCGTGCTCGTCAACCGCGTCGGCACCGTCGTCCAGCCGTTCCTCGCGCTCTACCTGACGACGGGCCGCCACCTCTCGGTGGCCGGCGCGGGCGCGGTCGTCGCGGTCACCGGCGCCGGCTCGATCGCCGCGCTGAAGTTCAACCTCGACGGCGCGACCTGCAGCACGGCCACGGGCGCGACCACGGT
>JAOPZG010000310.1 GCA_025964215.1 Conexibacter sp. | reverse complement strand
GCCCGAGTCGCTCACCGCGCGCGAGCGGCGCGTCTGCGAGCTCGCGCGCGAGGGCCGCACCAACCGCGCGATCGCCGCGCTCCTGGTCGTCACGGTGAGCACCGTCGAGTACCACCTCGCCTCCGCGTACCGCAAGCTCGGGATCGCCTCGCGCCGCGAGCTCGCCGCCGCGCTGGGCGGCGATGGCTCAGCGGCGCAGGGCGGTGGCGGACGCGCGGACCGTGTCGGTCCCGACGCGCCCGATCGCCGCGCCGTAGATCATCCGCGCGCTGAGCTTGACGGTCCGCCCGCCGATCGTCCCGAGCTGGACGCGGAAGCGCCCGCCGCCGATCGCGTGGGCGACGCGCCCGTCGACGATGCGCTCGATCCGCTGACCGGCTGAGGTCACGACCACCAGCTCGAAGGACGTGCCGGGCCCGGCGATCGAGCCGGCCGTGCCCGGCGAGACGTCCACGTAGGCGGTGCCGCCCGCGCTGCGGTGCAGCGAGAGCCCGGGCGTCGAGGGCGTGGGCAGCGACGGCGCCGTGAAGCGGTCGACGACCGTCTCCTGGCGCGGCACGCCGTCCGAGTGGGTCAGGAACGCGCGCAGCTCGTGCTGGCCGGGCTCGGTCGACGGGTCGAAGGCGATCGGCACCTTGCCGTGCGTCGTGGCGACGTCGAAGCTCCGCACGACGGTCGAGCCGTGCGGCGCCGCGTCGATGATCGTCATCCTCCCGGTCAGGCCGCTCGGGACGTCGATGACCACGCCGCGCAGGCGCGCGGCCTCGATCCGCGGGACCAAGCGCAGCGCCGTGACGACCGCGGGGCGGATCGTCGTCGCCGCCGCGGAGGCCTTGCGGGCGCCGGTCAGCTTGAACGACTGCTTGCCGATCCTCACCGCGCTCTTGGTGACCGTGGTCGGCGCGACGTCGGCCTGCAAGGCGGAGTCCGGCACGTGCTCGCCCGCGGCCTGCTCGACGCGCACCGGCGCCGGGGTCCCGGCGGCGGTCGTGAAGTGCCACGCGCCGGCGGCCGGGTTGGCGACGAGCACCGTGGAGACGTGGTCGACGGGGTCCTGGTCAATGAGCGCGGTCGCGGCCTTCGTCGTGCCCGCGGGCCGGCCGCCGAGGCTCGCCGGCTCCGGCGGCGAGAACGCGTAGTCGCCGGGCAGCGCGGCCGTCGTGAAGACGCGGCCGTCCGGCGCGGTCAGCGTGACCTTCGGCGAGCCGGGCAGCGCCGGGTCGCCGTAGAACTTGAAGGCCATCTGCTGGGTGGCGGGTGGGACGCTGAGCGTGTCGCCGACCGGCGTCGGCCCGGCGGCGCGGGCGCGGAAGATCGCGGGCTTGTAGGGCTCCAGGTCGCAGCCGGTGAAGACGTCGAGGCCGTCGCCGAACTTGTAGGCCAACCCCGCCGAGACGGTGGTCACGAAGAGGTCGACCGAGCCGCAGCCGGCGACCGCGATGTTCGAGGCGAGCGCCTGCACGTCGAGGCAGATCCACATGCACGCGTGGCCGCCGCCCTGGATGTAGAAGTCGCCGGTCTCGAACGAGACGCCGCCCTCCAGGTTGGCCTCCAGCGACGCCGGCCCGAAGTCGTAGCCGAAGTGGCCGCCGAAGGTCAGGGCCTTGCTGTTGGCCTCGTCGTACTGGACGAAGCCGCCGCCGAGCTCCAGGCTCGCCAGCCGGATCTTGCCCTGGAGCCGCAGGAAGACGGGGTCGGTGCGGACGATCAGGTCGAGGTCGCCCTGGAGGACGTCGAGGAAGCTGAAGGTCGCGCCGCCGCTGACGGTCAGCGGGTCGGTGACGATCGAGAAGCGGACCTCGTTGAGGAAGACGCCGCTGAAGATCTGGATGCCGGGCGGGTCCGCGCTGACCGCGCCGCTGGCCTCCTTGAGCGCGCCGTCGGCGATCAGGATGTGGAAGCGGACGTGGAAGAGCTGCGGCCCGAGCGCGAGCAGCGCGTCGTCGATGTCGCCCTGCCACGTCCCCGCGGCGGTGTCGAACTTCAGCCGCCCGCTGACGATCGTCACCGGTCCGATCGACGTGCCCGAGAGGTCGATCGTGGCCGCGAGGTTCAGCCCCGCGGCGTGGGCCTTCGCCGCCGCGCGGCGCTTGGCCGCGATGTCGGCGTACGTGTTGGTCTCCAGCGGCGCGCTGCGCGGCTCGTCGAGGCCGGGCAGGTTGACGTCGGCGGTCGGCGAGGTGCTCGCGTCGCCGCGGCTGAACTGGGCGGGGAGCTCGACGCGGAACGCGGTGCTCGAGCGCCCGCCGGCGGCGAAGGTGACCGCGAAGGCGGCCCAGTCGTCGGTCCCGTCGGAGCGCGCGACCGGCGAGCCGTGGTAGGTCGCGCCGGCCGGGATCGACGGCGCGGCGGCGTGGCTGTTGGCGATGAAGTCCCAGGCGCGCGAGGGCGTGAGCGCCGCGAAGCGGGCGACGGGGTCGCCGCCCGCGACGACGTCGACCGCGCCCGGGTGCGAGGCGAGCTCGTTCAGCGTGGCGTCGCCGAACGCCGCGGTCCCGGCGAAGCTCGCGGGCTTGCCGGCGGTGGTGGCGAAGACGCGCAGCCGCTGGGTCCCGTCGAGCTGGAGGTAGAGCGCGGAGCCGGAAGCCGGCCGCAGCGTGACGCCGTTGACGTCGATCGCGTTCTTGGTCCAGAAGCGGCGGTGGTTGCCGCCGTAGTCCACGCACTGGCCCGAGAACACCACCTTGCGCTCGAACTGGAGGTCCTGGCCGGCGATGTTCTGGCAGGTGCCGCTCGGCGGGACGATCACGAAGCCGTCGGTGCGCTGCGTGGCGCCGAGGCCGGCGTCGTCGTAGGCCGAGACCGCGACCGAGTACGTGCCGGGGTTCGGGATCCGGAAGCGCAGCGCGGTCGGGTCCTTCGTGACGAGCGCGGTCGTGTCGCTGTCGAGGCCGCGCAGCGCGGTCAGCAGCTGCGAGGGCACGGGCGTCGTCCCGTGCGTGGGCAGCAGCGGCCGGGCGGCGGCGCTGCCGCGGACCTTGAACGGCGTCGGGATGACGTTGCGGTCGCTGTAGGCGACGCAGGGGTGGACGATCGGCATCGTCCCGAGCAGCGCGCCGAGCGACGGCAGGCCGGAGCGCTTGGCGTGGCCGATCGAGCGCACGCCCGCGGCCTGCTGCGCGCGGGAGGCGAAGCCCGCCTGCTGCAGCCCGCGCGGGTTCAGGTTGATGCCCGGCAGCGTGCCGGCGGTCCCGACCGGCGAGGTGATCCCGGTGCCGGCCGGGTTGGCGGCCGGGAAGAACTCGCCGGGGCCGTAGGCCACGTCGGGCGGGTCGATCGAGATCGGGCCGCCGGTCAGGACCGGCGGCTTGACGGTGGGCCCGCACGTCCCGCCCGGCGTCATCGGCTTGCCGACCTCGAGCGTGTAGTAGGAGATCGAGCCGTCGGGGTCGCTGCTGCCGCTGGCGTCGAAGGCCAGCTCGTCGTTGGTGGTCAGCGGGTAGTCGATCGTCTGCGAGGTCGTCTCGGCGGCCTTGGCCTTGGCCTTCGCCTTCAGCGGGACGCGCACGACCGCGCCGGGGCGGAAGACCGCGACGGTCTTGCCGTTGGGGTCGCGGTTGACGAACTGCGCGCGCAGCTTCGGCGCCTGCTCGGGCACGAGCGGGACGCTGTGCGTGACCGAGGTGCGCAGGCCGCCGCTGTCGACGGCGGTCAGCGTCACGCCGCGGTAGCTCAGGTAGGTGGCGGCGAGCAGCTTGGCGTAGGAGACGCCCTGGATCTTCGCCGTGGCGGAGACCTTCGTGGCGCGCAGCGACGCGTTGGTGTCGAGCGCGGCGCCGGTCGCCTCGCCCGCGTCGAGGTCGAACGTGCTCTGCTGGAGCAGCGTCGCGTTGTCATACAGGTACGCGAGGCGCGGGTCGTGGGTGACCCAGTAGACCTGGTTGGCCCAGGCGCGGACGCCGATCGCGCCGGCCAGCGGACGGCCGTCGGCCGCGGTGGCGGGCAGCGCGTCGAGGTCGATCGTCGAGAGCGGCGGGAGCGCGTGCGCGGCCAGGCCGCGGGCGAAGAAGTTGACGATCGCCTGGTGGCCGTCGCCGGCGGCGAACCACGGGCCGGGGACGGCGGCGCTGTCGGGCAGGTGGCAGGCGGAGCCGTCGGCGGCGCAGATCAGGTCGGGCGCGCCGCCGGCCGCGGGCGGGTCGAAGTCCCACTCGACGTGGTCGACGTGGTCGGCCGTCCGCGGTCCCTGATCAGGATCGCTCACCGACGGCGTGAACGTCACCGGGTGGTTGACGCCGGTGTCGGTCCGGCTCGTGGTGAAGTCGACCTTCGGCGGCTGGTTGGGCATCACGACGACGTCGTGGGTGACCTCGGCGGTCGCGCCGTTGGCCGCCGTCGCGCGCAGGCGCACGCTGTAGAGCCTGCGGCGCAGGCCGTCCTCGCCGGTGACGCGGTCGGCGTCGTGCGCGCCGTCGGCGGTGAACGCGCGCTTGGGGGCGTCGCCGCTCGCGGTGGGCTGGAAGCCGCTGCCGTCGTGGAAGTCGAAGTCCCACGCGTAGTCGACGCCGGGGCCGGCGGTCGCCTGGAACTGCACGCCGCCGACCGGCGCGCCCGCGATCAGGACGTCGGCGCGCGGCGCCCACGTGAAGTCGAGGCCCGCCGGCAGGCCGGGGGCGGTGACGTCGGCGGCCGCCGTGCGGAAGCTCACGTCCTCGCCGGCGACCGGCCCGTCGGGGCCGTCGGCCACGATCCGCGCGTGGTAGTCGGTGCCGGGGGAGAGGCCGCCGAGATCGGTCTGGACCGCGAGCACGCCGCCCGTGCCGGCGCTCAGGAGGTCGGCGCTGCGCTGGCCGTAGGCCGTCGTGGTCCCGTACTCGATCCGGTAGGCCGACTGCGAGCCGCCGTCGTCGAGCGTCGCGGAGATCCGGGCGCTGCTCTGCGTGACCTGGTCGGCCGCGGTCGTGTGGACGATCGGGATCGCGCGCAGGACCAGCGCGAGGTTGTCGGCGTAGCCGTCGTCGTAGCTGCCCGAGACGCGCGTGAGGCTCAGGCCGACGAGGGCGCGGCGGGTGCCCGCCGGGACGATCTCGGACGCGGTCCGCGGGAGCAGGTTGGTGGTGTTGGCGCGGTCGGCGTTGGAGACCGGGCCGATCGTCAGCCCGCCGAACTGCTGCTGGACGTAGTTGTCGAACTGCACGCTGAGCGTGGCGTTGTCGTCCTGCCCGGCGATGCCGCCCAGCGCGCCCGAGAGCACGGCGCGCACGCGGCCCGCGTCGATCGCGGCCGCCGCGGGCGTGATGTTGAAGATCTGCTGGCCGCCCGAGCTCGCCGCGTTGCCGCCGGCGAGCAGGGCGTTGCCGCCGCCGATGGCGCTGCCGACCGCCGTGCCGGGGAAGCCGCCGGAGGCGCCGTAGAGGACCTGCGTCAGGCCGCCGTAGGGCGACCAGCTCGCCGGCGGGAAGGACTGCGCCGGGTCGGCCGCCGCCTGCCCGACCTCGGCGCCGGGGTTGGCGAGCAGGTTGCCGGTGGGCAGCAGCGGCGCGGCGGCGGCGGGGCCGGCGGTCGCGAGCAGCGCGGCGGCGGAG
>JAOPZG010000306.1 GCA_025964215.1 Conexibacter sp. | reverse complement strand
AGCATCCACGCGTGGTGGTTGATGTGCCAGACGTAGCGCAGCGAGTCCGGGCCGACGAGCTCCTGCTCGGGCCACGTCTCGCCGCACGGCGAGATGATCCCGACGCGCGGGTGGTCCTCCATCTGGTCGAGCAGCCGGCTGACGACGGGGCCGTCGAGGTCGACGGTCGCGCGCAGCAGGAAGAGGTAGTCGTAGTCCTGCAAGCGGCCGGCGCTGATCAGCTCGCTGATGCCGAGGTTGAAGCCGCGCGCCGGGCGCAGCCCCTCGCGCATCGCCTCGGGCCAGTTGGCCCAGGTCGTGTGGTGCCGGGAGAGCTTGTCGCGGTCGGTGCCCGCCTCGATGACGTAGATGTCGCAGCCGTCGAGGTCGTAGCGGCGGATCGCGCGGACGAGCCGGTCGACCGCTTCGGGCAGGTTGCGCGAGAGGATGATCACGGCGACGCGGCGTCTCATGCGAGCACCCGGAACGCGCGCAGGTGGCGCAGCAGGCAGGCCTTGATGCGCGTGCGCAGCGCCTCGTCGAGCTGCTCGGAGGTGAGGTGGACGCGCTCCAGGAGCTGCGCCCGGATCTCCCCGAACTCCGGGGTCGAGAAGACGTAGTGGCCGGCCCAGATCGCGCGGTCGCGGTCGGTCGCGTCGGAGCCGTCGAGCTCCCACTTCTCCCACTTGCGCGTCTCGAACGCGAGGTTCAGGAAGCGCTCGCTGAGGTCGGTCGCGCCGCGGCCCTCCATGATCGAGAGCAGGCCGAGCGTCTCCTCGACGCCGTACTCCGGCGCGATGTTCGCGGCGTGGATCCCGAGCAGCGGATGCCACTGCAGGATCTCGTCGGGGAGGTAGTCGGTGTTGTGCTGGCGCAGGTGCGTGCCGAAGCGGTTGACCAAGGCCATCAACTGCGGGAGGTGGATCTGCGAGGGCATCTGCCCGTCGATCCGGTAGGGCGCAGACAGCGAGCCGACGTTGCGGCGCTCCATCACCTTGGTCCCGGTCTGGATGACGACGAAGAGCGGCGGCGGCGTGCCGTTGCCGTTGCGGCGCTCAGTCAAGGCCTCCAACAACAGTCGCGGCTGCTCCAACCCCTCCGTGATGCTCGACTGCTCCTCGTCGCCGACCTCGAAGGCGATGTGGTGATCGCCGGCCAGGGCCTGCGCCCAGCAGTCGTCGTAGAGCTCCAGCAGCCGCTCCTTGGGCGCGTCGGCGTCGCCAGTCGGGCAGACGCTCGTGTCGATGTGCAGGAGGTCGAAGCCGGCGTCGAGGTCGGCGAAGAACGAGGTCCGCGCGTCGACCATCGCCTGCTCGGGCGTCACGGTGACCGGCCCGTTGCTGCCCTGCCACGGGCCGCCGTGGTCGCGGCAGACGACCATGCGGCTGCGCGTGTCCTTCTCCCGCACGCGCGCGGTCAGGTCGTAGGGCGTCATGCCGTCGACGTAGCCGCCGCCGAACTCCTCCGCGTCGACCTGGCGCCGGCTGGCGATCAGCATCAGCGAGACGTCGTGCTCCTGGGCGATCTCGATCGCCGCGTCCACGACGTTGAGGCTCACCACCCCGACGCCGATCTGCGTGCTCGGCCACGCGTTGGCCTGCGCCGCGAGCGCGACGAGCCGCGGGTTGCGGTCGGCGCCTTCCGGAAGCTTGATCACACGATCCCCGCCCATTCGGTCCGGCCGAACTGCTCGACCAAGAGGTAGAAGCACGCCTCGGCGACCGCCCGGTCGCCGCCGCGTCGCTGCGTCACGTACGTCGCCGCGTCCCGCACGCCGGGCAGCGCGTCGGCGGTCGTGATCCCGATGCCCACCGCTCGCAGGATCGGGATGTCGGTGAAGCTGTCGCCCATGTAGGCCACGTGCTCGAGCGGCCCGCGCTCGGCCATCCAGGAGAGCCGCCGGTCGCTGCTGACCAGCGTCAGCTCGTGGCCCATGTCGCCGTCGATCCGGCGCTTGCTGATCGGGAAGCCGCGATGGTCGGCCGAGACGAACGCGATCGGCGCGACCGCGGTCAGCAGCCGCAGCGCGTCCGCGTCGTCGGGGCCGAAGGACTTCGTCTGCTTGCCCTCCCGCCCGTAGGCGAAGCGCCCGTCGGTCAGGACGCCGTCGACGTCGAAGACGATCAGCTGGATGTCGACGGCGGTGGCGCTCATCAGTGGGTGATCCTCGCGATCAGCCAGCCCGCGTTGCGCAGGAGCTGGGGTGCCACGTGGCCCGTGGCGAGGGGGACGGCGGTCCAGGCGGCGATGACGCCGCCGCCGGCCCAGGCGGTGAGCTTGCTGCGCGACCCGACGAGCGCGACGGCGCCGAAGCCGAGCAGCGCGTAGTAGGGGACCTCGATGAAGCGCGTCAGGACCCAGGCCGAGACCTGGTCGACGCCGGTGAAGTCCACGAGCGCGAACGAGCAGCTCAGGGCGGCGACCGTGATCAGCCACGCGGCGCGGCGCGGCGGCGCGTCCTCGCCGGCGCCGCGCTCGCCGAGCGCGAGCCAGCTCGCCAGCGCGAGGATCGAGAGGAAGCCGTAGGCGGTCAGGAAGTAGGGGAAGCTGATGCAGTGGCCCGTGAACGCGCACTCCTGGCCGGTGAAGACCGGGAAGTGCAGGTGCGACGCGGCCTGTGCGTAGCCGCGGCTCTCGAGCGGGAGCTCGTAGCCGGAGAGGACGGTCGAGAGCGCGTCGCGGATCCCGCCGTCGAAGAGGTTGCCGACCAGGTTGTTGGACAACACGAAACCGGCGCCGAGCGTCGCCGACCAGGCCCCGAGGCGCAGCAGCGCGTGCCGGGGGCGCACTGGCGTCCGCGACGAGGCTCCCGCGCCGAGCGCGAGCAGCAGCGCTGCGGCGCCGGCCAGGA
>JAOPZG010000300.1 GCA_025964215.1 Conexibacter sp. | reverse complement strand
GCTGGCCCGCCGCTGCGGCGCCGTCGGCCTCGCCAAGCTGGCCTTCGACGAGCTCGCAGCTACGGGCGAACGCGTCCGCCGCTACACACCAATCGGCGTCGAGTCCCTCACACCGAGCCAACGCCGCGTCGCCGAGCTCGCCGCCAGCGGCATGACCAACCACCAGATCGCCCAGACGCTGTTCCTGACGGTGAAGACCATCGAGTCGCATCTTGCGGCGGCGTACGACACGCTCGACATCCGGTCGCGGCAGCAGCTGCCGGCGGCGCTGCGGCGGGGGGCGGCGGGGGAGGCGTAGGGCGGAGGGCCGCGAACGACGAGTCGAGATCCGACCACGACAACAACACGTCGCGCCGGTCGACCTCCGCCGGCCGATCCCTAGACGGTCGGGGGTGGCGGTCGGGAGGACGCGTGGCCGACGATGGGACCATGCGCAAGCCGTCCGCCTCCATGATCGTCGCGACCGCCGCCCTCGTCATGGCGACGACGGGCACCGGCATCGCCGCGACGAACTACGTCGTCTCGTCGTCGAGCCAGGTCAAGAACGGGTCGCTCTCGGCCTCCGACCTGAGCACGAGCGCGCGGCGGACGCTCCACGGCGCGGCAGGCAAGCGGGGCGCCACCGGGGCGCCGGGGGCCGCCGGCGTCGCAGGGGCCGCCGGTGCATCGGGCAAGGACGGCGTACCAGGCAAGGACGGCGCCGCAGGCAAGGACGGCGCCGCAGGCAAGGACGGCGCGACCGGGCCGATCGGCCCGAGCGACGCCTATGTGATCGACGGCCTGGGCACGGCCAACGGCGTCGACGTGCCCGCCGGCAGCTACGTGGTCACCGGCGAGGTCTACATGGGCGCCGTCACCAGCACCGCGCCGGACTGCACGGTCTGGCACGGCGGTGGTCGCATCAGCTTCGGGTACGCCCCGGGCAACGGCTCGCAGTTCAGCCTGCCGGTCGCGGATGCCTTCACCACCACCGCCACCCAGCACGTGTACGTCAGCTGCAGCGGCTACAACACCAGCGTGTCGACGGACGGCCTGGTCCACGTGATCAAGGTCGGAGCACTGCACACCTAGGAGACGGGCTCGCGCTGCACGCGCGATCCCGAGCGGCGGGTCCGTCCGCCGCTGCCCGACTGGACCGGCGGCCTGCAATGTCATCCGTGGTGGTATGACCCGGCGAGCGGCATCGAGCGCGGTTCACCGGGATCCACGTGCCGATGGGCTCCAGCATCGTGCTGCCCTCGGCAGCAGGCGGGATCCTCGCCTTCGCGATGACCTCCCCGGGACAGGTCGCCCACATCTACCGGACGGTGGCCGCGCGACCGCGACGGCTGTCCGAGGAGCGCCTCGCGACGCGCAGCGGGCACGCGGCGCCGAACGACCTCGAGGTCGCCGGCTCGCGCGTCGCGGTCAGCTGGGAGGGCCTCACCGCTCCGACGTGCCCGAGCGACAACCCGAAGCTCGGCCCGCTGGGCTTCGTCTCCGAGATCCACCTGTCCTCGATTGGCGGCGACCGGCGCCTGGCACGGACCTGCGACAGCTCCGCCGTACTGACCTTCGCCGGTCTCGCGTGGCAGGGAACCACGGTCGCGTTCGGGGCGGTGAGCTACCCCGACAACATGCTCGAGCGCCGTAGCCAGACGGGTGCCCTCCTCGGCCGGCGGCCGCTGCCTGCCGGCTCGTTGTGGATCGACGCTGACCATGACGCCGTCGCCGCGGTGGTCAACGAGCCCGGAACCGACCGTTACGACATCGTCCTGTTCTAACGCGCTGGTCCAGATCGCAGATCACTCAGCAGGCTTTGCCGGACGTTCCGTGGGGGATCGGCACCCGGCCTCCCAGCCAACGCAACACTCGTGCGCCTGGTCGTCGACTGGCGTGATTCACAGCACCCCGAAGCGCGCCGGGAGTTGCTCCAGCAGCTCTTCGAGCTGGTCTGGGTCGACGAGCAGACTCTCGCTCACCCGCACGGTTGCCAATGGGGAAGGTCGGCCTTCCCTGCAGGTACGGGGATCGGCCCCTGGGAGGGCATGGTCGGGGCGCGCCGGTCGCGGAAGGCTCCTGACATCCAATCACCCCGGTCCTCGCGCCGAGCGACCACGCACCAGGAGCCTTCCATGACCAACTCGCCCCGCACCGTCAAGACCGCAGTCGTCCTCACCCTCGCGCTCGCCGCCGTCGCGCCGGCCGCGGCATCGGCACGCCCCGCTGACGACGAGCTCGTCCGCACGGCCGCGCCGATCCATCGTGTCATCGCTCCGAAGCCGCCGACGGCCATCCCGATGTCCGCCGCCGTGGTGGCCCACCGCAGCAATGGCCCGTTCGTGCGAACCGTCGCTGCGACCCACCGCGCCACGGCCCCGGTCGAGTCCGCGCCGGCCGCGCAGGCGCCCGCCACCGGCTTCGACTGGACGCTCGACGGCCTGCTCGCGGGCGGCGCGCTGCTGCTGAGCATGCTGGGCGGCCTGTGGCTGCGCCATCGGCGCCCCGGCCCGCGCGGCACGGCCACGCTCGCCGGCTGAGCCGCCTGCGCGGACGAGGCCTCGGGCGTGCCTGCCTACTCCGGTCCGGGTGGCTGCAACTCGGTGAGCGTGACAGCCCCCCGGCGCAGCGCGGCGTTGGCCAGCCGCGCACGCCGATGGGTGTCACCCTGCTCGACTGCGAATTTCTCGTAGAGGTTCGCGAGATGCTGTTTGACGGCCGCCTGCGTGATGACCAGTTCGGCGGCAATGGTGCGGGTGGAGGCCGGCTCGGTGAACAGGTCACGGGCGATGAGCGGGCGACACAGCGCAACCAGGACGTCGCGCTCACGGCCCGTCAGCGACGGCCGCCCCTCCTCAGCGATGGTCAGCGGGCCGGCCTGGGCAAGCGGGACGTGGAAGACCAGCCGTGTCTGCCCCGCGCGGATCTCGTCCCCGTGCCGCAGACGGAGGGAGGCCCAGATCCGCTCGCCGTTGACCCACGTGCCGAACGAGGACCCGAGGTCGGTCACCGA
>JAOPZG010000283.1 GCA_025964215.1 Conexibacter sp. | reverse complement strand
GCCGACGCTGGCCTACGCGATCGTCCGGCTCACCGAGGCGTTCCTGTACAACGACGCCGCCGCGGGCCTGCGCGGCGACGCCGAGCGGCTGCGCGCCGTGCTGGCCGCGCTGCTCGGCACGCCCGCGGCCTGAGGCTCAGCGCCAGCCCGGGACCCAGCCCGCCGGGAACGCGCCGGCGGGGACGCGCCCCGGCCGGTCGTCGAACCACTTGCGGGCGACCTGCACGGCCGGGCGCGCCTCGATCAGCGGCCGGACGTCGCCGACGGTGAGCAGGACCGAGAGCGTCGCGCCGATCTGGAGGTCGGCCGCGTTGGGATCCTCACCGGCGAGGATGCCCTCGGCCACGTAGCCGTCGATGCGGTCGAGCTTCTCAGGGAGGCCGGCGAGGTCCTCGGCCAGCCGGACCGCGGTGATCTTGTGGTACTTCCACGAGGCGTGGACGTAGCGCATGGCGAAGTCGGTGCCGGGCGGGTCGAGGGCGCCGGCGCCGCCGAAGGTCCCCAGCGACTCGGGGCGGAAGTGCAGCGCGCCCCAGGGCAGGCGGCGGCCGAGGTCCTGCAGCTCCTCGTCGCCCCAGCGCTCGGCCTCGGCGACGGCGTCGCCGAGCGCGTCGGGGTAGAGCGTGGGCTCGGGCGCGAGCTGCTCCAGGCGCTCGAGGATCGCGACCGATCCGTGGACCGGCTCGTCGCCGATCATGGCGCCCGGGACCGTGCCGTGGCCCTCGCCGTAGAGGCGCTCCATCTCCTCGGTGTGGCGGCCGGCCTGCAGCTCGACGCGCTCGTAGTCCAACCCCTTCACCTTGAGCGCGGCCTCGACCGTCGCGCACGGGTGCGACGGCGGGAGGAGGTGGACGACGATGCGCGGCTGCTCGGGCATCGGCGGATCCTACGGGGCCGGTCGCTAGAGCAGCGCCGGGTCCGGGTCGTGCAGCAGGAAGCCGGCGGCGTCGAGGATGCCGCGGGCGTCCAGGCGCGAGAGGCGGGCGACGAGCTCGCCGTCGGCGCTCTCCCACGCGGCGACCGTCGCCGTCTCGTCGAGCGGCTTGAGGCCGGCCTCGGCGGGGTCGTCGAGCGCCTGGCGGAACCACGCGAGGTCGTCGGAGATCCGGCGCGGCCGCTCCCCCGCCGGGCTCCACGGATCCTCGTCGGCGCGGCGCTCGGGGACGCCGGGCGGACGGGTCAGCGCGACGCCCAGCGCACTCATCCAGTCGGGCTGCGGCTGCACGAGTTCCAGGATGGCCATGCCGACATGGTGCCCGATGCAGCGGATTTCCGTGCGCCAAAGGGCTAGGTCTGCCGAGCGCGGCGAGCGCGAACGCGCCTGGCGTCAGCCCGCGACGCCGCCCAGGGCCTCGACGGCCAGCTCGTACTGCCGCTCCGTCAGGCGGATGTGCGACTGCTGGCTCATCGACCGCGGAGCGACGCCGATCGCCTCGATCGGCGGAGCGTTCTCGAGGTGCGGGATCACGACCAGCGCCTCGATCGGCACCGTCCACGGCCAGCGGGCGGAGCCGGAGTCGTCGGTCGGCAGGCCGGTGACCTCGACGATCCCGAAGACGCGCTTCCAGACCGAGGCGTAGAGGACGAGGCGGTCGCCCTCGACCATCCGCGGGCGGCGCGGGAAGCCGGTGCGCGCGAGGCGGGCGGGACCGTTGGCGTCGGCGAGCCACGCCTCGGGGAGCGGGCCGCGGGCGTGGCCGATGGCCTTGAGCCAGTGGGTGCGGGCGGGGTCGTGGTGGTCCACGGGCCGAAGCTTGCCCTACGCCGCCCGCGGCAGCGCGTCCCGCGCCGCGAGCTCCGCGAGGGCCTCGCGAAACGCCGCCACCACGCGCGGGTCGAACTGGGAGCCCGCGCAGCGGTCGAGCTCCGCCAGCGCCACGTCGTACGGAGCCGCCGCGCGGTACGGCCGGTCCGCCACCATCGCGTCGAAGGAGTCGCAGACCGCGACGATCCGGGCGCCGAGCGGCACCTCATCGCCGGCGAGGCCGTCGGGGTAGCCGCGGCCGTCGTGGCGCTCGTGGCTGGCGCGCACGAGCGTGGCGACGTCGCGCAGCGCGGGCGCGGCGGAGACGATCCGCTCGCCGATGATCGTGTGGCGGCGCATGAAGACCCACTCCTCGTCGTCGAGCGGGCCGGGCTTGTCGAGGATCGCGTCCGGGATCGCGACCTTGCCGACGTCGTGCAGGTCGGCGGCGTGGCGGACCTCCTCGACTTCGGCGGGCGAGAGCCCCAACTTGCGCGCGACCGCGACCGCCAGCTCCGCGACCGTCGAGAGGTGCTCGCCGAGGTCGGGGTTGCGCTCGGCCAGCGCGCGCAGCAGGACGTCGCGCGACTGCGAGCCGGCCGACGGGCGGCCGCCGTGCTTCTGCGCGTACATCCGCTGGTCGGCGAGGCGCAGCGCCTCGGCCGGGTCGTCGACCTCGACCGGCGCGATCACGAACCCGTGCGAGGAGCCGATGTCGAAGCCCTCGCCACGCTCGCGCAGCGCCGCCGCCGCGTGCGCGGCCACCAGCGCGGGCCGCGCGAGGCCCGGGCGCAGGAGCGCGCAGAACTCGTCACCGCCCATCCGGTAGGCGCGGCCGTGGCCCGCGACGCGGCGGGCGAGGTTGCCGCCGAGGCGGACGAGCAGGTCGTCGCCGGCCGGGTGGCCGTAGCAGTCGTTGTAGTGCTTGAAGCCGTCGAGGTCGAAGAGCGCGAGCACGACGACGTCCTCCTCGGTCGCCTCCGGCAGCATCCGCTCGAGGTCGTTGACCAGCGCGCGGCGGTTGCCGAGGCCGGTGAGCGCGTCGGTGAGCGCCTCGCTGCGGCTCACCTCCAGCATCGCGGCGTGGTCGCGGAAGGCGATGTTCAGCCGGACGCCCACGGCGAGGAGCGCGAGCCCGGCCAGGACGACCGCGACCGGCGTGACCGTCCCGAGCCCGGCGTAGACCAGGACGCCGAGGGCCATCGCGCCGAAGACCAGCGGGAGGATCGCGCCGCGCCGGCTGCGGCTCGGGACCGCGACCGCGGCGCGCGCGGGCGCCGTCGCGGCGCAGGCGAGCAGCAGGAACGCGAAGTCCCAGCCCGCGTTCCACGGGTCCGGGAAGCCGCCGCCGCCCTTGGCGACCGCGACGAGGTAGTGCGAGTCCGCGGCCCAGAAGGAGACGATGCCGGCCGCTGCGAGCACCCACGTGCGGTCCAGCCGCCAGCCGCGGACGGCCATCGCGCCGACGACCACGCCGAGCAGGATCAGGTCGCTGAGCGGGTAGGCGGCGTTCGTCGCCACCGACTTCCAGTCGCCGCCGATGAGGTCGACGATGCTCGGCACCACGATCGCCGCGGCGACGGCCGCGGTCGCCAGCGCGGCGGTCACGCCGTCGACCCACAGGCGCTTCGGCGCGCCGTGGACGCGCGAGCTCAGCACCCGCGCCAGCCCGGCGAACGCGAGCAGCGGGAACGCGAGGTAGCCGAAGTCCGCCGGCGAGGGCACCGGGATGCTCTCCTCGTCGAGCAGCACCGTCGTCCAGTAGACGTCGCCCGCGGCCCAGCACAGGATGCCGGCGGCGATCAGCAGCCAGCCGGCGCGGTCGGGCCCGCGCTGGCGCCAGGCGGCGGCCGCGCAGAGCAGCCCGGAGCCGAAGTCCACCACCAGGTGGCTCGTGCGGCCGAACAGGATCCCGTTCGGCGGCGCGACGCCGAGCAGCTCGTTGAGCTCGAAGATCGCCAGCCAGAGCCCGACGGCGACGAGGGCCCAACGATGGCGTGCGGGATGTGGCGTGGCCGCCTCCACGTCACCGTGATCGGCGCGCCGCCGGCCACTTTGAGCTCAGCCGATGACCTGCAGCTCCTTCGGCAGCCCGGTCAGCACCTCGACGCCGTCCTCGGTGACGACCGCGAGGTCCTCGATCCGGACGCCGACCGCGCCCGGCACGTAGACGCCCGGCTCGACCGTGACGACCTGCCCGACGGCGAGCGTCGAGTCCGAGCGCTGCGAGAGCCGCGGGCCCTCGTGGACCTCGGCGCCGACGCCGTGGCCGAGGCCGTGGCCGAAGTGCTCGCCGTGGCCGGCGGCGGTGATGATCTCGCGCGCGACCGCGTCGACCTCGCGCCCGCCGGCGCCCGCCCGGACCGCGGCGAGCGAGGTGCGCTGCGCCTCGAGCACGAGCTCGTAGATCTCTTGGTCGCGCGGGTCCAGCTCGCCGGTCGCGTAGGTGCGCGTGCAGTCCGAGGCGTAGCCGTCGAGCATCGCGCCCCAGTCGATCGTCACGAGCGTGCCGGCCGCGATCTCGACGTCGCGCGGCTCGGCGTGCGGCAGCGCGCTGTGCGTGCCGGAGGCGACGATCGGCGGGAACGACACGGCCTCGGCGCCGGCCTTGCGCATCGTCATCTCGAGGTCGAGCGCGACGTCGCGCTCGGTGCGGCCCGCGAGGCCGCGGCCCAGGACCTCGGTCAGCGCGGCGTCGGCGAGCTTCGCGGCGGCGCGGATCTTCTCCAGCTCGCCGGCGTCCTTGACCAGCCGCAGCTGCTCGACCAGCCCGCCGGCGGCGACGAGCTCGACGCCGGCGCCCACGCGCGCGGCGAGCGTCCCGTGGTCCTTGACCGACAGGTGCACGTCGTCGAAGCCGAGGCGCAGCGTGCCGCCCTCCTCGGGCACGCCGGCCGAGACCGCGGCGGCCGGCAGGATCTCGGCGGCGATGTCGCGCTGCCAGCCGTCGTCGACCTGCTCGCCCGACTGCGTCAGGTAGCGGAAGTCCGTGAGGAACAGCCGCTGATCGCCGGGCCCGACGAGCGCGAGGCCGTTGGACCCCGTGAAGCCCGTCAGCCAGCGCACGTTGACGAGGTCGGTCACCAGCAGCGCGTCGAGCTCCCGCTCGGCCAGCAGCGCGGCGATCCGGTCGGGACGGTCCATGGCGGTGCTCACAAGTCCAGCTCCTGCTTGAGGCGGGCGAGGGCGGTGCGATAGCCATCGACGCCCTCCCCCTTGACGGTCGCGACGCAGAGGTCGCGGATGACGGAGACGCGGCGGAACTCCTCGCGCGCGTCGACGTCGGAGAGGTGGACCTCGACGGCGGGCAGCGCGGCGATCTCGAGCGCGTCGCGGATCGCCCACGCGTAGTGGGTCCACGCGCCCGGGTTGATGATGATGCCGTCGGCCAGGCCCTCGACGCGGTGCAGGTGCTCGACGAGCTGCCCCTCGTGGTTGGTCTGGAAGAACCGCGGCTCAAGGTCGAGCTCGTGCGCGAAGGCGCCGATCCGCTGCTCGAGCTGATCGAAGGTCAGCTGCCCGTAGTGCGAGACCGGCCGGCGCCCGAGCATGTCGAGGTTGACGCCGTGGAGGATGTCGACGCGGTTGCGGGAGCCCATCAGGCGGTCAACTCTCGCACGGCGAGCGCGACGTCGTCGTCGGCGACGTCCTGGCCGTGGACGACGTCGCCGGGCGCGCGGACGAGCACGAACGGCGTCCGCGCGGTGGTCGTGCGCTTCTTGTCCAGGCGGGTCGCGGCGAGGATCGCGGCGGGGTCGACGCCGCTGCCGGCATCCAGGCGCGTGGGCAGCCCGGCGTCGGCCAGCAGCGCCTCGACCTGGCCGCGCAGGTCCGAGAGGCCGGAGAGCCGCAGCGCGGCGAGCAGGCCGAGGGCGACCGCCTCGCCGTGGCGCAGCGTGCCGTAGCCGAGCGAGGTCTCCAGCGCGTGGCCGACGGTGTGGCCGAGGTTCAACACCTGGCGGCGGCCGCCGTCGCGCTCGTCGGCGGCGACGACCGCGAGCTTCGTGCGCGCGCAGGCCAGGATCGTCGCGTCGTCGACCGGACCGCCGGAGGCGATGTGGTCCCACAGCGGGCCGCCGGCGATCAGCGCGGTCTTGACGACCTCCGCGTAGCCGGCCGCGTGCTCCTCGGGCGGGAGCGTCGCCAAGGTGGTGGTGTCGGCCAGGACGGCGGCGGGCTGGTGGTAGGCGCCGACGTAGTTCTTGGCCTCGGGGTGGTCGACGCCGGTCTTCCCGCCGTACGCCGAGTCGACCTGGGCGACGACGGTCGTCGGCACCTGAACGACCGGGATCCCGCGCTGGAAGGTGGCGGCGACGAAGCCCGCGAGGTCGCCGACGACGCCGCCGCCGATCGCGACGACGTGGTCGCTGCGGGTGACGCCCTGCTGGATCATGGCGCCCCACACCGCCTCGCAGGTGGCGAGCGTCTTGTGCGCCTCGCCGGGCGGGAACTCGATCAGACCGGCCAGCCCGGGGACCCGGCCGGCGTGGTGCTCGGCGACCGTCTCGTCCGTGACCGCGATGCGGCGGGAGGTCTCCGGCAGCGGCCACGGCGGCAGGTCGCGCAGCAGGCCCGGCTTGAACCAGACGGGGTAGCCGCCGGAGTCGGTGTGGGCCCAGAGCAGCTGCGCGCCCCTGGCCTCCTTGACCGACTGGATGA
>JAOPZG010000096.1 GCA_025964215.1 Conexibacter sp. | reverse complement strand
GGTCTCGACGAACGGGTTGGCGACGATCCGCCCGTCGTGCAGCGACGCGGCGGCGAGCAGCCGGCCGTCGACGACGGCCATCAGCGCCGGGCGCGAGACGGTCCGGGCGGAGTCGAGCTGCGAGAGCTCCCGCAGCGCCGCGTCCTCCGCGGCGGTCGCCTGCTGCAAGATGATGGTGTCGGTGGTGGAGGTCATGCATGCAGACTGGCCCTGAGGGGCCGGCCTGCACATCGGGCGAAGGGTGCGGGTTGCGGGAGGGCCGGCCTTAGGCGGCCGGGCCGACCCCTTAGGCGATCCGGTCCTCCAGCCCGATCACGCCCGCGGTGCCCAGCTCGGCGTCCTCGGTCTCGTAGCGCTCGAGCTCCTCGGAGGGCCGCGCGGACGGGGTCCGGCCGGGCACGAGCCAGGCGGTGAGCGCGGCCGCGACGCAGAGGCCGGCGCCCACCCACAGCGCGGTCTCGAAGCCGGTCTCGGTCGGGAGGTGCGCGCCGTGCGGCGTGTGCGCGGCGAGGATCGAGGCGGCGAGCGCGCTGCCGATCGAGAAGCCGATGTAGCGGACCACCTGGTAGAAGCCCATCGCGCTGCCGGTCTCCTCCTCGGGCACCGAGCGGACGATCAGGCCCGGGATCGCGGCGAACGTGAAGCCGAGCCCGACGCCGACGATCGCCATGATCGCGAACGCCTCCCACAGCGCGTGGTGGCCGAGGGCGAAGAGCGCGCCGGCGGCCGCGACGGTGAGGCAGCCGACGGGCAGCACGCCGCGGGGGCCGAGGACCCGCGTCGCGAGCGGGAGCGCGCGGCTGGCGAGCAGGCTCGTGATCGAGAACGGGACGAGGCACAGGCCCGCGGTGAGGACGGAGGCGCCGAAGCCGTAGCCGGTCGAGCGCGGGGTCTGGACGAAGGCGGTGACGACCGAGAGGTCGATGTACATCGCGGCGCCGAGGACGAAGGCCGAGGCGTCGGCGGTGAGGACCGCGGGATGGCGGAGGAGGCGGAGCTCGATCAGCGGGTTGGTCGTGCGGAGCTGGAGCGGCGCCCAGGCGACGATCAGGACCGCCGCGACGATCAGCAGCGCGACGATCCGCGTGGAGCCCCACCCCCACGCGGTGCCCTGGCCGATGGCGAGCAGCAGCGCGATCAGGCCGGTCGAGAGCAGCAGCGCGCCGGAGACGTCGAGGCGGCCCTTGCTCGTCGCGGTGCTCCGCGGGACGATCGCGAGGACGGCGACGAGCGAGATCGCCGCGAAGCCCGCGCCGAACCAGTAGGCGGCGTGGAGGCCGAGGTGCTCGGCGATCAGGCCGCTGACGGGGTAGCCGACGCCGACGCCGGCCGCGGCGGAGACCGACAGCAGCGCGATCGCCGGGGCGACCTTGGGTCCCGGCAGGCCGTCGCGGGCGGCGGCCATCGCGAGCGGGATCAGACCGAGGCCTACACCTTGCATCGCCCGGCCGACGACGAGGATCGGGAGCGACGTCGCGACCGCCGCCAAGACGCCGCCCAGCGTCACGACGGCGAGCCCTGCCGCGATGGCCTCGCGGCGGTGCGCGCCGTCGCCGAGCCGCCCCATGATCGGCGCGCTCACGGCACCGGCGAGCAGCGCAGCGGTCAGCGACCACTGGGCGTCGCTGAGCGAGACGTGCAGGTCGGTGGAGATCAGCGGGATCAGCGGCGCGCCCAGCGAGGAGATGACGGCGACGACGAGCGTGACGAGGAAGAGGACGGGCGTGAGCAGGCCGGCCTTGCGGTCGGCGGCGACGGCCGTGGCCGCGGGGGCGGCGGCGCTCATGCGGGGCTCCCGTCCTGCAGCGAGTCGATGAGCCGCTGGAGCACGTGGGTGGCCGCGGCCAGCGCGAGCACGTCCTCGTCCGCCTGACCCGCGAGGTGCTCGCGGATGACCGTCCGGTACTCGGCGCGCAGCGCATCGAGCGCGGCCTGCCCATCGTCGGTCAGCGTGACCAGCACGACCCGCCCGTCGTCGGGATGGCGCTCGCGCGTGACCAGCCCACGCTCCTCGAGCCGCCCGACGAGCTGGGTCACCGTCGGTTGCGCCAGCGCCTGCGAGCTCGCGAGATCCGTGACCCGCCTCGGCTCCACCGCGAGGCTGCTGAGGATCCCGGCCTCCGCGCGCGAGACGTCGCCGCTCCCACGCCGCAGCAACAGCCGCGTGATCAGCGACGCGCGGGGCAGCAGGTGCTCGGCGACGGTCTGGACGGCGTCGGCGCGGGTGGTGTCGGTGGTGGCGGTGGCGGTCGAAGCGGGAGTCACATAGCTGAACTATATAGCATCGCGATGGACCTGGCGTGTCGAACGCGGTTTTGAGCCCTCGAGGGCGCTATTTCCGGCCACACGACACGCACATTTGGACGCGAACATATGTTCGTGTTAGCCTCGTCGCTCGATGGATCACGAGCCTCGACAGCGTTCATGATGTCCTTCAGGAACGGCGGCCTCCGAGGCGTCCGGAACGCAGCAACCGCACGGCCTCCGGTCGCTCTCGCGGGCGCGCCGCGCCGTGCTCGTCGCACATCTGACTGGGCAGCCGGGTGCACGCGGCATCCGGCGTCACCGGTCTCCCTCGCTCCCATAGGGCACCCATGCGATATCTCGCATTGAGGTCCTAGCCACCCTCACCGAGGGTGATCCGTGCGTGGACCCGCTTGACGTCTTCACAACTAATTTGAGAGCCGCTCGGACGGCGGCGGGGATGACGCAAGAGCAGCTGGCCAACGAGGCCGGCATCGGTCAAGCCCACCTCTCGCGCATCGAGAACGGTCGCCACGATCCGTCGATCCGCATGGTGGCGAAGATCGCCTCGGCGTTGGAGATCTCGGTCGCCGACCTGATGAAGGGCGTCTGAGCGAGCTCCGGGCAGGTCGCTCTGCCCAGCGACGACGGTGGCGCCCACAGCCGGGGGACTGTGGACGCCACGGTCCGCGGATGGCCGACTACAGGAGAACGACCAGGTCATACCGTAGACGATTCCGGCGTCGGGCATGTGGTATTCCGCATAGCGCTGAGCAGTGCTTCGTGCGCCTCCCGTGCCGCTCACCCGGCCAGCGCGGCCACGCCGGCAACGACGAGGCCGACACCGGTCAGGACCGCCGCCGTCCACCGCAGGAGCCGCGAGCTGTACGTGTCACCCAGCCCGAGGAACCGCGTGAAGCGAACCGCCAGGTGTCGCTCAACATCGCGTTCCTCCGCTCGATGGAGCCAAGGGGGATCGAACCCCTGACCTCCTGCTTGCAAAGCAGGCGCTCTCCCAGCTGAGCTATGGCCCCGAGCCCGACCGAGTCTAGCTCGGAGGGGCTGGGTTGTCCTAGAGGCCTCGGCGGCCGCGGCGGCTGTAGCCGAACCCGCCGCCCGTGAGGAGCAGGATCAAGATGATGATGAGCAGGATGGTGAGCACTTGGTGCCTCCCTTGTGGACGGTGTCGCAGGGGTGTACCCGTGAGCGCCCTGCAGCAGCCGGGCAGATCACGGCCGGCGCCGCAGGTCCCGCCACTCGTCCAGCGCCTCGCGCTCCCGCAGCGAGGCGACCGCGCTCGCGTCGATGTCGAAGTCGTGCGCCGCGTCCGAGCACCAGACGTTCGGATGGCGCGCGAGCCAGCGGCGGGCGTCGGCCGCGCCGAGCTCGACCAGCCGGTCGACGTGCTCCTCGTCAAACAACAAGAACGACAACAACTCGCCGCGCGACGGCGACCGCCCGCCGCCGAGCAACCGCGACATGAACGGGTAGTCGGGCCGCAGCCAGCCCTGGAGCCCGGCGTAGCGCTCCTCGAAGACCTCGTCGGCGATCGCCGCGAGCTCCCCGCGGCGCTCGGGCGCGACCAAGGCGTAGGAGATCTTCCGGTAGGGCTTGCGCCCACGAGCGGCGCGATACGCGTCGGCCGACCCGCGCGGCCCCGCGCCGCCCGCGTCCACCACGAACGAGTTGATGGTGGCCAACCGGTGGAGGTCGTCGACGACCTGGTCCACCAGCAGGCCGTCGATGACGTTCGCGGCGACGTCCGCCAGCCGCGGCGGGCCCGGCCCCTCGGTCGGCACCTCGACCCGCGCGCGGAAGGGCTGGAAGCCGATGACGACAACTCGGTCGGCCCCCAGCGCGAGCGCCGGCGCGACCGGGCTGTTGAGCCGGGTCCCGCCGTCGACGTAGTGGCCGGCCAGCGCCGCCGGATGCTCGATCTCCACCGGCGGGAAGAGCATCGGGATCGCCGCCGACGCCCGGACGTGCTCGCTGTCGAGCACCGCCGGCACGTACTGCAAGGGGTCCGCCGGCCGGGAGGCCGGCACGCGCCCCACGCTGTCGACGAACGCCACCGGACTCGAGCGCGCCAGCGACGTCGCGACCACGCAGACCGCCTCGATCACGCCCGTGCGGACGTTGCGGTGCAGGTCGTCCCAGTCGATCCACTTGTCCAAGGAGCGCCGCAGCGGCGACGGGTCCAGCAATCCCGCCAGCCGGACGCCCGGCACCTCCAGCGCCTCCCCCAGCATCCGCAGCGCCATCAGCGGCAGCCCCGGCCCCACGACCGGCCGGATCACGTCGCTCTTCTTCAACCCGCGCCAGTGGGCGATCAGCGAGGCGACCGCGGCCTCCGCGGGCTGGTCGGCCGTCGCGCCGAGCGCGGTCGCGTTGATCGCGCCGACGCTCGTCCCGCACAGGATCACCGGCCGCTCCCCGCGCTCCTCGAGCAGCGGCAGCAGGACCGACAGCGCACCGACCTCGTAGGCCCCGCGCGCCCCGCCGCCGGGCAGGACGATCGCCACGCGCGGCGCGGCGGAGCTGCCGTTGCCCGTGCGCGCGGGCGTCGTAAACCGTGGCCCGTCGGACATCTCCAGAGCGTGGCGCGAGGAGGACGCCGCGGCTACGGACCGGCGGTCCGAGACGCCACCGACGGGCAGTAGGCGAAGGAACGCGAGCGCGCCGCGGCTGAGGGCCGAGCGGCGCGCTCGCGGCGTCCTTCGTCCTCCGTGACCGGAGGGACGGGCGCGCCAGGATGTTCCCCGATGCTGGCGCGCTGCCTGTGTCGAGGTGTGTGTCGGCCAGACCGGGAGCGCGCTGAAACGACTGCTCTCCGGTGTGGACGCCTGATCGACTCAGACCCGCAGCTCGCCCTCCAGGACGATCACGCAGTCGCCCGCGACCTGGACGCGATCGCCGACGATCGCGGTGTCCAGCCGGCTCGCGCGGCCCATCTCGACGCCTTGGCGCACCGAGGTCTCGGTCGCGCCGGTGTGCTGGTGCAGGTAGGCGCAGAGCGGGCCGGCGGCCGAGCCCGTCGCGGGATCCTCCAGCACGTGGTCGCGCTCGGCGAAGAAGCCGCGGGCGCGGACCGGCTCGCCGTCCTCCCCGGGCACGAAGAGGTAGATGACCATCGTCGCGGTCTGCTCCTCGAGCGCCTGGACGCGCAGCAGGTTCGGCCGCGCGCGCTCGAGCGCGACCGCGTCGCGGACCGGCACCATCAGGTGGAAGATCCCGGTCGAGACGGGCTGGACGGGCAGCTCGGCGTGTGCGTCGGCCGGGCCGAGGCCGAGCGCGCCGAGGACCGGCGCCGGCTCGAGCGCGTCGCCGAAGATCGGCGGCTCCTGGAGCATGCTCGCGCGCGCGAGGTCGCCGGCGAGCTCGACCTCGACGGGCTGCACGCCCGCGCCGGTCTGCTGGAGGTAGCGCGCCTCGCGGCGGCCCTCGGCGTTGGCCATCGCGACCGCGACACCGAGCGAGGGATGGCCGGCGAACGGGATCTCGTCGACCATCGTGAAGATGCGGTTGCGGTAGTCGGCGCCGTCGACCGTCGGCGACTGGACGAAGGAGGTCTCCGACTGAGCAGTCTCGCGGGCGACCCGCAGCATGGTCGCCGCGTCCAGCGCGTCCGCGTCGTGGATGACCGCCAGTCCGTTGCCCGCCAGCGGCGTCGACGTGAAGACGTCGAGCCAGGTCAGCCGCCGGGCGGCGGCCATCAGCGGTCCATCAGAAGTCGAAGTCCTTGGGGGGCTTCTGCTCGAACCAGAGCCGGTCGTGCTCCGGCGTCTCCTGC
>JAOPZG010000269.1 GCA_025964215.1 Conexibacter sp. | reverse complement strand
CGAGGCCGCCTGCGGCGGGCGCGCCGGACCGATCGACCTGACGCTGCACGCGGGCGAGGTCGTCGGCCTCACCGGCCTCGCGGGCTCCGGCCTGCACGACGTCGGCTACCTCGCCCAGGGCGTGATCGCGCCGCGATCGGGCAAGGTCGTGCGCGCAGGCGACGTCCGGATGGCGCTCGTCCCGCCGCACCGCGAGAGCCAGGGCGGCTTCGGCGACATGAGCGTCCAGGCCAACCTGACGATCTCCTCGCTGCACGACTGGCGCAGCCCGTCGCGGCTGATGCGCGGCCGGGCCGAGCGCGGCGACGCGCAGACGATGGTCGACCGCCTCGACGTCCGGCCCAACGACTGCGACGCGCTCTTCGCGACGCTCTCGGGCGGCAACAAGCAGAAGGTCGTCTTCGGCCGCGCCGTCTTCCGCAAGCCCGACGTGTACGTGTTGTGCGAGCCGACCCGCGGGGTCGACGTGCAGACGCGCGCCGCGCTCTACGACCTGATCCGCGACCTGCGCCACGAGGGCGCCGCGATCCTCCTGATCTCCTCGGACTCCGAGGACCTCTTCGCGGTCTGCGACCGCATCGCCGTCGTCGAGCAGGGACGGCTGCGCGACTTCACCGCCATCGACGAGATCACCCCCGACGCCCTGGAGGCGTTCATCTGATGTCCGCACCCGACCTCACCGCCGCGCCCACGACGAACGGGAGCGCCGCGCCGGCGCCCGCCGGACCCGCGGGTCCGGGGTCCGCCGCGTCCGGCCCCGACGGCGCGCTGCGGCGCCTCGCCGGCGCCAAGTCGTTCCAGGGCTCGATCACCTTCGTCGCGTTCCTGGCGGTCTTCGTCGTCTACTCGCTCTGGCTCGGCGACAAGTTCCTGAGCACCGACGCGCGCTTCCTCGACATCCATCAGAACGCCCCGGTCCTGATCCTCGGGCTCGCGGTGATGGGGACGCTGATCGCCGGGCAGTTCGACCTCTCGGTCGGCGGCATGGCGACGCTGACGACGTTCCTGGCGATCGGCCTGAAGATCAACCAGAACTGGCCGTTCCTGCTCGTCATCGTGGCGTGCCTGCTGATCGGCGTGGTCGGCGGGCTCATCAACGGGCTGCTCGTGATGCGGCTCAAGGTGAACACCTTCATCGCGACGCTCGGCACGGGCGGGCTGTTCGGCGGGCTCGCGTCGGTCTACGGGCACGGCACGCAGCTGAGCCCGAAGGACGACTCGCCGGCGCTGCCGGGCTGGTTCAGCGGGCCGAGCTCGATCGGCGCGTTCGGCCACAAATTCCCCTCCTTCCTGCTGTGGATCGCGGCGGCCGCCGTCGCGGTCGGCATCTTCCTGGCGCTGCGCCGGATGCGGCCCGCGACGCAGGCCGAGCGGACGTGGGACGCGATCAGCGCCGGCATCGTCGTCGTCGGCGCGCTCGTGCTCGTGGCGCTCGGGCTCTCGACGTGGATCGGCGCGGCCTCCTGGACGGTCGGGATCCTGCTGGTCGTCGGGCTGCTCGTGTGGGTCCTCTTCACGAAGACGACCTACGGCCGCTACCTGCACGCGACGGGCTCCAACGCGGAGGCCGCGCGGCTCGCGGGCGTCAACCCGGAGAAGGAGACGATCAAGGCCTTCGTGCTGGGCGGGCTCCTCGCGGCGTTCGCGGGGATCGTCCTCGCGGCCAACCAGGGCTCGGCCGCGCCCAACGCCGGCACCGGCTTCCTGCTGCCGGCCTTCGCCGCCGCGTTCCTCTCGACGGTCGTGCTCTCGACCGGGCGCTTCACGGTCTGGGGCGCGCTGATCGGCGGCACGTTCCTGGTCTGGGTCTCCCAGGGGCTGATCGTCGGCGGCTTGGCCTTCACCTACACCGACGTCGTCAACGGCGTCGTGCTCGTCCTGGCCGTCGCGCTGTCGACGACGCTGGGGCGGCGCTCGCGGGAGTAGCGCTCAGGCGCGGAGGCCCGCGAACGTCGCGGCCTCCGCGAGCAGGCGCGGGACGTCGTGCTCGAGGTCCCGCGCGTAGGGCGTGGTGAGCGCGCCGGCGAGGAACTGGGCGTAGGCGCCCTCGACGATCGTCGCGAGCTTCCAGAAGGCGAGCGTCATGTACCAGTCGAGATGCTCGAGCGATCGCCCGCTGCGCTCTTCGTAGCGGGCGGCGAGCTCGGCGCGCGGCGGGGCGCCGCGGCCGCGCGAGACGGCTTGGACCTTCGGCATGGCCGGTTCCGCGGGGCGCTCGTCGCCCCAGAAGGCGAGGAAGAGGCCGACGTCGAGCAGCGGGTCGCCGATCGTCGCCATCTCCCAGTCGATGATCGCCGCGACGGCGATGGGCGCGTCGCGGGTCAGCAGGCAGTTGTCGATGTGGAAGTCGCCGTGGAGGATCCCGGGCGCGCCGTCGGGCGGCTGGTTGGCGGCGAGCCAGTCCCCGAGCTCGGCGTGCCACGGCAGCTCGCGGACGCGGTAGCGCTCGAGCTGGCGACCCCAGCGGCCGACCTGGCGGTCGAGGAAGCCGTCGGGGCGGCCGAGGCCCTCGAGGCCGGCGGCGCGCCAGTCGGCGGAGTGCAGCAGCGCGAGGCCGTCGACGATCGCCTCGCCGATGGCGCGCGTGGTCTCCGGCGTGTCGGCGTAGGAGGGCGGCAGCTCGTTCGTGAGCGCGACGCCGGGGACGGCCTCCATGATCAGCGCGGGCGCCGGGACGATGGCGAGGTCGTCGCAGAGCGCGAGCGGCGCGGGTGCCGGGACGTCGGTCTGCGCCATCGCGACGAGCAGCCGGTGCTCGCGCGCCATGTCGTGGGCGCTGGCGTCGATCGCGTCGTGGGGCGGGCGGCGGAGGATCCGGTCGGCGGCGGGCGAGCGCAGCAGCAGCGTCTCGTTGGAGTTGCCGCCGCTGATGCGCTGGAGCGCGAACGGGCCCGGGTCGCCGAGGGCGGTGGCCAGCCAGGAGGCCAGCGGCTCGGCGACGGGCTCGGTCGGGGCGGAGGCTGTGGCGGTCATCGTGGACATCTTCCTCGCGCGCGAGGGTCGGCGGCCGTGCCGGTCGGGTGGCGTCCTTGGAGCTTTCTCCACACGCCGCGCGGTGGCCGCGCCGGCGGGGTCGCGGGGTCGACCTAGGGTGGTCGACATGAGCCACGCCGCCCTCATCACCGGTGCCAGCCGGGGGATCGGCCGCGGCGTCGCGGTCGCCCTCGCGGGGGCCGGCTTCGAGATCGCCGCG
>JAOPZG010000265.1 GCA_025964215.1 Conexibacter sp. | reverse complement strand
CTCGGCCGAGCGCCTCCGTGAGCAGCGCGTCGTCCAGCACCGCGCGCGGGACGCACGCGGCGGCGACACCTCCAGGCCGCACCGAGAAGCGCTTCGTGACCTCGCTTCCATGCCGCTCGACGGCGCGGAGGCCCACGATCGGCTGGTGGTCGGCGATGACGTGCCCGAGGCCCAGCCGTTCGAGCGCCGCGACGGCGGACGAGGTCAGGCCGTCGCCGCACGGCTTGTCGCGTGGGAACGCTGACTGATCGAGGATCACGACCTGATGGCCGCGCTCGAGCAGGTGGATCGCGCACGTGCTCCCGGCCGGGCCGGCGCCGACCACCGCGATCTCGACGTCCGCGCGACTAGGCACGGCGGACGTCGTCGAGCATCGCCTCGACCTGATCGAGGATCGGCACCAGGGGCATCGGCGACGGTGTGAGCATGAGCGCGTCTCGCGCACCGTCGAGGTGCGCTTGAGCCGCGTCGCAGCACGCCTCCAGCGCCCCGCTCGTCCGGACGAGCTCGGCGATCCGGCGCACGCCGGCCGGTTCGACGTCGCCGCCGAGCAGCGCGCCCAACGCGGGCTCGCGCGCCATCGCGAGGATCAGCGGCAGGGTGTAGACGCCGGCGTGGACATCGGCGCAGACGGGCTTCCCGAGCTGCTCCGTCGTGGCGGTGAGGTCCAGCAGGTCGTCGACGAGCTGATAGGCGAGGCCCAGCTCGCGACCGAAGCGGGTCGCCTCCTCGACCAACGACCGGTCGTGCCGGGCGACGAGGGCACCGGCGCGCCCGGCCAACGCGAACAGCGCCGCGGTCTTGCCGGCGATGGCGGCGAAGTACTGGTCCTCCGTACGGCCGACGTCGCCTGCCGTCTGCAGCTCGAGCATCTGCCCCTCGCACATCTCCGACGCCGTCGTCGCATACGCGACGGCCAGCTCCGGCCCCAGCGGGGCCACCAGCTCGAGGCCCCGGGCGACCAGCCGGCCGCCGGCCAGGAGCGCGGCGGTGGTGCCGAACGCCGCCTGCACCGCGGGCTGCGACCGGCGCGTCTCCGCCGTGTCCATGACGTCGTCGTGGGCCAGGCTCGCGAGGTGCATCAGCTCGACGGCCACCGCGGCGTCGATCGCCTGCCCCGACACCGGGTCCCCGCTGCCGGCGCCCGCCATCGTCAGCAGGATCCGCGGCCGCAGGAGCTTCCCGCTGGTGCGCAGCGCCGCGTGGCACGCGGCCTCCAGCCCCGAGGTGCACCGGAACGCCCCGAGGCTCTGCTCCAGAGCGAGCACGAAGCGCCCCTCACGCGTCACGTCGATCTCATAGGTGCTCATGCGCCAGGGCCCTCCGCGAACCCCGCGAGGCGTTGGCGCGCGAGATGCAGGAGGTGATGGCGGATGTCCTCGGCGAATGGCCGCGTCGTCGACATCATCACCATCAGGGAGATGCTCCTCCCGACCCGGGTGACGTCGACGTCCGCGATGACCCGGACGATGGAGTCCATCTCGCCGAGCGCGGTCTGGACCAGCGTGTGCCCTTCTCCCGCCAGCCGGGCATGGCGGCTGTCGGCACGTTCCTGATGCCCGATGACCTTGAGCGCCCCGACCCTCCCGTCGCGCCGCCGGTGAGCCTGCTCCTCGACCGAGCGACGCAGGCACGAACGCGTGCTCCGCACCTCGGTCTGCGCGAACACCTTGCCGGCGACGCGCGCGTCGCGGAAGACCCACACGGCTTGCTGCACCGCCCGGTCTCCCTGCTCGAACAGGCGCGACGACGACGAGGCCGCCTCCGAGCTGTACGGGTTGTCGGTCGCACACCGCAGGCGCGGCGGCGCCACCACCGTCTTGCCCCAATCCTGCGGGAAGTCCTCCGGCCTCAGCGTCGCGGCGCGCAGCCGCGCGACATCGCGCGGGACGACGGCCGCCGCCGGTGCCCCGGTCTGGCCGGCGACGGTCGCCATGCCGGTGGCGGCGCCACCTCCGCAGCCTGCGAGCGTCACGCAGAGACCTGTCAGCAGAACGTGCTCCGCTGCTCGCAGCATCGAGAAGCGTCCTCCGGTGTCGGCGCCGTTGTACCGAATACGAAGAGATCCACATCGATCTCGGAAGTGGATTCTCGCCTGCCGCGAAGCGACATGCCAGAGCCACGCGGCTCTGGCGCGGCACGACCCGGCGCTCCTACCCTCTCGCCATGCGTGCCCACCTGATGCTCCTCGGGGCGGCTCCACCATGGCCCTGGCCGGCCTCGGGCTGACGCGGACCTTCCACCAGGGCGAGACGACGGTCCGGGCCGTCGACGGGGTGAGCCTGACCGTGGACGCGGGCGAGCTCGTCGTCGTCAACGGGCCGTCGGGATCGGGGAAGTCCACCCTGCTCCACCTCCTGGGTGGGCTCGACCGTCCCGACGCGGGCCGCGTCCTGCTGGAGGGCGAGGACCTCTCCCGGCTCACGGAGCGGCAGCTCGCGCTCGTGCGGCGCCGGCGCATCGGCTTCCTCCTGCAGTTCTTCAGCCTGCTCCCGACGCTGACCGTGCTCGAGAACGTGGCCTTGCCGCTGCTGCTCGACGGCGCCTCCCACGCGCGAGCGCGCGCGGAGGAGGCGCTGCGGCGCACCGGGGTCGCGCAGCGCCGGGCGCATCGGCCCGGCACGCTCTCCGGCGGCGAGCAGCAGCGCGCCGCGCTCGCGCGAGCGATCGTCACCAACCCCGCCGTGCTCCTCGCCGACGAGCCGACGGGCAGCCTCGACTCGGCCTCCGGACAGCGGATCTTCGAGCTCCTGCGCGAGGTCGCGGCGGACACCGGGGTGATCGTGGTCAGCCACGACCCGCGCGCCGCCGGCTACGCCGATCGCGTCGTCCACCTCGCGGACGGCCGCGTGGTCGTCCCGGAGCCCCACGCGCCGCTCGCGAGCAGCCGGCCGCGATGAAGGCGCTGGTCGTGAGCACCGCGGCGCTGCTGCGGCTCGTCGGGCTGCGCCATCTCCGGCGTCGCTGGCGCCGCACCCTGCTCACCGCGCTCGGCATCGCCTCGGGCGTCGCCCTGGTCGTCTCGGTCGCGATCACGTACACGACGCTGGAGCGCGCCATCGACAGCACCGCGCTGGGCGCGGGCCAGGAACGCACCCTGATCGTCCGCGCCGCGGGCGCGCCGTCGCTCGACCAACGCGCGGCGAAGGCGGCACGGGAGGTGCCCGGCGTCGCGGCGGCCGTTCCGATCATCCGCCAGATCTCGACCGTGCGACACGGAGGCCGACGCGTTCGCACGTTGTTCCTCGGAACGTCGTCGGGCGGCGCTCGGGCCGCCGATGGCCGGACGGTGCGCCCGCTCACCGCCGCGGACGGCCTGCTCCTCTCGGCCGCCCTGGCTCGTCGCCTGTCCGCGTGGATCGGAAGCGCCGTCGTCGTGGAGACGCCGGACGGCCCCGCCGAGGTGCCGGTCACGGCCATCGTCCGGCCCACCTCCGGCACGGCGGTCAACGGCGGGGTCTACGCCGTGCTCTCGCTGTCCCTGGCGCAACGGCTCTTCGGGAGACCGGGGCGACTGGACGCGATCGCCGTGCGGGTCCGGCAGGATGCGGACGAGGAGGTCGTGCGCGGCCTGCTTGCGCGGAGCCTGGGGCCGTCGGTGAGCGTCGTCTCCTCCGAGGACCTGGCTGCGCCCTTCAAGCGGACGTTCTCGGCGATCGTCCTGACGACCCGCCTCGTCAGCCTGCTCGCGCTGCTCGTGGCGATCCTGCTCGTGCTGAACACCCAGAGCATGGCGCTCACCGAAAGGCACCGCGAGATCTGCCTGCTGCGCCTGGCCGGTGCCCGGCCCCTGCCCTTCGTGCTCGCGTTCGTCGCCGAGGCGGCACTGGTCGGCCTCGTGGCCGGCGCCGTCGGCGTCGAAGCCGGGGCCCACCTCGCGCAGGCGAAGCTCGACGACGCGCGCTCGGCCTACGCCACCGCCCTGCCCTTCACCGCCGTCGGCCCGGTGAGCGTGTCGCTGTGGCAGGCGCTCGCCGGCGTCGCCTGCGGGGCGCTCGTCGCGGCGGGCGGAGCGCTGCTGACGGTCCGCCGCATCCTGGCCATCCGCCCGATCGAGCTCCTGCGGCCGAAGCCCGCGTACGCGATCGCCGCGTCGGAGGACCATCGGCCGGTGTCGGTTCCCGGGGTCGTCGGCCTCTTGACCATCCTCGGCACGCTGGCCCTCACGACGACCACGGCCGCTGCGGGGTCCGCGGTGCTCGACGCCGCCGGACTGCTCGCCATGGTGGCCGGGGGCGCCCTCCTGCTGCCGTCGTTCGTGCGGACGACGTCTGATGCCCTGCGACGCGGGGTGCTGGATCGGATCGGTCCCATCGGATGGCTCGCGGGCGGCGGGATCGCGCGCGCGCCGAGCCGCACGATCTTCGCGGTCGGCGCCCTCGCCATGAGCGCGACGGTGGCGCTGGCCTCCGGCAGCGCGATCGGGTCGTTCGAGAGCGCGACGCGCAGCGCCGTGGAGGGCTGGTACCCGGCGCCGATCTACGCGCGAGCGCCAGGGGTCGGGGTGCGGGGCACCGACCAGCCGGTGAACGTGGCCGTGGGACGGCGGCTGGCCACCGTGGACGGTGTGCGCGCCGTGTACCCAGGGCGGGTCGCCGTCGCCGACCAGGCACGCGAGCACCTCAGCATCATCGTGCTCCCCTTCGCCGCCGCGGCGCGTCACGGCGTCACCCTCACCCAGGACGTGCCCGCCGGCGACACGCGCCTGGTCGGCGCGATGGCCTCCGGGTCGGTCCTCGTCTCCCGGCCGCTGGCCTCTCGCCTGGGCCTCTCGCCCGGCGGGCGCCTGACGCTTCGCACGGCGCGCGGAGTCCGGCGCTTCATGGTCGCCGGGACGTTCGAGAGCATCAACCCCACCGGGGAGATCTACATGGACCGCTCGGTGTTCCGCCAGGTCATGGACGACGACCGCGCGGACTTCTTCGCGGTCTCGCTCAGGCCGGGGGCCAACGTCGACGCCACCGTCGCCCGCCTCACGCGCTTCGTCGAGCGGCAGCACATCCCGCTCCAGGTCATGACCCGTGCGCAGACCCGGCAGCAGGTGATCGGGACGGTCAGCGGCGTCTTCGCCATGGCCAACGTGATCAGGATCACCGCGCTCGTCGTCGTCGGGCTGACCGTCGCCGCCACCATGTTGACGGCGATGTTCGAGCGGCAGCGGGAGATCGGGCTGCTGCGCCTGGTCGGCATGAGCCGCCTGCGGTTCGTGGCGTGCGTGGTGCTGGAGGCCGTCTGCCTGACGGGCATGGCCGGCCTCCTCGCGATCGGGCTGGGTCTCGGAGCCGGATATCTCATCCTCTCGGCGGCCGCGAACCGGTTGGGCATGCACCTGCCGTTCGATCCGGGCCTCGCCACGATCGGTGCGGCGATCTTGTACACCATGTTGCCCGCGTGCCTTGCGGCGATCTACACCGGCTGGCGCTGCTCGCGCTCGGCCATCACCGTGCTCCTCGCGCCTCGCGCCTAGCGCGCGCCGGTCCGCGGCGTCACCGAGATGCGGCGCCGGCGGCTCGCGGACACGTCGAACCGGTCGACGATCCGCTCGAGCGACAACCGTGCCTCGAAGTGGGCCAAGGACGCGCCGGGGCATCGCCGGACGCCTCCGCCATAGGGGAGCCAGGACCCGACCGGAGGCTTCCTCCCGACGTCGAAGCGGTCCGGGCGGAAGGCCTTCGGATCGTCATAGAGGTCCTTCCGGCGGTGGATCGTGGTGGGCGTGACGAGGAGGAAGGCCCCGGCGGGCAGGTCGTGACCATCGAAGGACATGGGCTCCCGCAGGCGCCGGCCGGTGAGATGCGGCGGGTGCAAGCGCAGCGTCTCGGTGATCACGCGATCGGCGAACCCCGGCTCGCGGGCCCGGAGGCGCTCCTGCGCGACCGGGTCCCGTGCCAGCTCGTGGATCGCCCAAGCGAGCAGCGCGGTGGTCTTCTGAGCGCCCGCCAGCATGAGCGAGATCACTTCGTCCCGCACGTCACGGTCGGCCAGCATCGCACCGGAGTTCGTCCTCGCGCTCAGCAGCGCCGACATGCAGTCGGCGGCTCGCGCGTTGGTTCCCGTGGCCCGGCGACGTGCGATCTCCGCGAAGACCGCGCGGTCCAGCACGGCGAGCTGCCCCGGGTCGGACGCCGGGTGGTCCCAGAGCGCGCGGCGCACCGCGCGGTTGCCATCGGCATCCGGGTCGCCCAGCACCAAGTGGGTCATCAGATCCGAGGTGACGCGACGGACGGAGGGCAGCGCCGCGAACCGTCGGCCGGCCGGCCACGACTCCGCCATGCGGTCGATCGCTTCCGTGACGTGATCGGCGTTGGCGATCATGGACCGACCCCGCATGCGGCCCGCGATGAGCCGGCGCCGGTCGAGATGCTCGCTCCCGTCGAACAAGAACGTGTTGCGCAGCCGGACGTTCCCTCGCAGGTGGAAGTTCGCCTGACCGGCATCCACGGCCTCGGGACCTCGAGCGAAAAGCTCTCGGACCACCTCTGGCTCGGTCACGACGAGCCAGGTCTGCTGCATCAGCCGAATCGTGAAGATCGGACCCCACCACCCGGCCCGCGGGCGAAGGGCCCGGAGCTACCGCGAGGCCGCGGAACGAGCCCATTCGATGACACGACGGGGCCCGGGCTCTCGCCGCTCCCGGCCAGGTCGTGAGCTTCCAGGTTCGCCAAGCCCAATCCCTTCTGCTGGTCTGTCCGGAGGCAGTCTCATCCCTCTGGCAACCGTTCACCACAGCTCATCGTCATGTTCCGTTGCGCGAACCGCCGTGCCACCGGGTTTCCGTGAGCGACGTCCTCAGGAACTACGCCTAGACCGCCGCCGGCTCGCGCGGCAGCGGCGGCTGGAGCGGCTCGGCGGTGGCGACGCGCTGGCTGCGGCCGGCGGCGAGGAAGGACCAGACGAGGGCGTTCCAGGTGAGGCAGACCGAGGAGACGTGGAGCCAGACGGTCCAGGCCGGGTAGTCGAGCACGTGGTACTGGAGGGTGCCGATGATCCCGGTGATCGCGACGCAGACGCAGACGGCGGTCAGCGGCCAGAGGAGCTCGCGGGCGCCGCGGATGCGGGCGTAGGCCCAGAGCGCGACGGCGGCGACGCCGAAGACGGCGGCGACGCGGGCGTGGACCATGATCACCGTCTTGAAGGTGTCGTCGCCGAAGATGCCGAGGCGGGAGACGGTGTCGTCG